>NZ_JAQCNX010000024.1:0-32848 GCF_036857515.1 Candidatus Rickettsia tasmaniensis
AATTTATACGACTAATGCTATTGAATCTACTAACCGTCAAATTCGCAAAATTATTAAAAATAAAGGGGTATTTCCAGATGATAAATCGATTCAGAAAATAATCTTTTTGGCATTGACAAATGCATCTAAAAAATGGACAATGCCTATTAAGAATTGGGCGATGGCTTTAAATCAATTTGCTATACTTTGTGATACTAATTTACAAAATTGTGCAAATGGAGAAATCATACTTACACAAAGAATCTGACAGACCCTCGCCTGCTATAATATGCTTCGATTTAACAATTAAATATTTTCATAAAATCATTTTAAATTTTAACTTCACTATATATTATGCACTTAAGTAATAACTCCATTAGGCTCATGCGTTGCACACATTATAGCGAGTGGAAAGAATACCATCGCATACGAGCTGAACAAAGCTTTGATACTATAAACGTAAAATATGATTCTAACCATCCAACTATAACGGCAGAGAATCATTATCATTTTGTATTATATAAAAGAGTTAAAATCATTGCAACTGCTCATATAGAATTTTTCAATGAAAATGAAATCGGCACTAAGGTCACTTGCAGTAGATAAGCCTTATCAAAACCAAGGATTCGGTAAATATACAATGAAGCTTGCGGTTTTAAACCATTATTTAATTTAAAGCCACAAAACTATAAATTTAATATGGTGTATATGGTTAAGAATCTAGAATCTAACAATCCTCTACAAAATTTAATTCTGCTTGAGAAAGACGCACGGGACTATGGTTTTGATTGGCCGGATCATGAGATGATTTTAGAGCAGGCAATAGATGAATGTAGAGAGATAAAAGAAGCTATTGACGATGCCAACCCACCGGAAAGAGTACAAGAAGAAATAGGGGATTTGCTCCATACGGCAATTTCGTTGTGTATTTTTTCAGGGTTTGATGTTGAGACAACACTTAGCAAGACAAATGAAAAATTTGAGAAACGTATGAGAGCAATAAAAATGCTTACCAAAAAGCATAACCTGCCAAATCTGCAAGGACAATCCGTAGAATTTATGCTGAAGCTTTGGAAAGAAGCAAAAGAGATAACTAAAAATGTTAAACCCTAAAAGCATTCTTAAATTAACAATCTTTCTTAGTATATTTTTACTTACTTTATACGGAGTAAATTTTGCTTTGCATTGGCATAATCCCGACGTAAATAATGAAGTAGCTGATGATATAGGAAATTGTTTATATAAAAATGCTCATAAAAGCCTACAGGTTAATTCTATGGGAATAGCATTTAATATTTCCTATACCCCAAATGCTGAAAAAGACTGTTTTAATCCGTCTTTTCCTATTATTCATATTAAAACAGATGCAAAACATAATACTTGGCTTCACATAGTTTGCACTGATTTGCTTGGATAAGGAATTACAAGAGTTTATAGACGGTGATATAAAACTCAATTACCCATTTTACACTTTAGAACAAGATTTTTATGATTCTCCTTTATGGTACTACACACTTTTCTCTGAACCTTTATCTTACTGGATCGGTCACGTTTATGCCATTAAAATTGATCATGAGCGTAAAACAATAAAAGTTATAGACGGTATCAAATGGGGGTTTAAGCTCTCGTATTTTCCCATTAAGCTGCGAATGATTTTACCATCGCCGCCTAGTTTAGAAGACTGGCAAGAGGATTGGAATATTTTTAAAGAAGAATTAAAAGGATATACAACGAATTAAACTATCACTCAAATATGATCTCTTTAAGATTTTTAAGAAATTTATTATTTACTCAAGTGGCATAATACGCTCAAAATATTCATCCCTTATTCCTAAAAACAAATCAAAAAAAGTAGAGCTAACTGCACTTTGTAAACGGCGATACTCTATTTTAGAATTTTTTATTGTCCACTTCTCCTCAAGTGCTTTACTTACTTTTTTATGTATATTATTTATAATTATACTAACGATGTTATCTGCATCATATTCATCGTCTTTCGATGAGATATAATATTGTGCATCACGTACTGCTGACCATGATAAATTAAACACGTGCCCTACTGAAAAAAATAGTAATAAAATGTTGAAAGCTTTTAAAGCTGTTTTCTCTCCATATTGATCTATGGAAAATTGATGTTTTTTCAATAAATATTTAAAATTTTCTATACATTCATATTTAGCAATTTGATGCCATATATCACTGACTTCTTTTTTCCATGATGAAGACCATTCGTCTTTAACTATATTTCGCACAGAATTTAAATATTCTTTTTTTTCTTCAATATCCATATTAGGTAAAAGATCCCATAAAACTTTGTTTGGATAATAGTCTGTTAATGCTTTTTCTTGATTGAATTTGAAGGCATCAAGACTGCTTTAAAGGATTAATTAATACAAAACCTCTACGACCTAGAGGTCCTACAATATGATCATTTAAATCTTCGTCCGGTGCTAAACTCGGTACAGAATATCCTTTTAAATATGGCTTTACAAATTCAAGGTCTTCAGAAGCAGAATGTTCTACTACACTTAATAAATATAAAGCATCTTTTAGAGTTAATTCTTCAATTGGCGGAGCTTTAATATTTTTATACAAAAATGTATCTATTAAAATACGTCTTTTTGCTTCTTCTTCAGTTTGTTTTTGCTGTTTTATAGCTTTCTTACAATTATCACATGCACAACTAGAGTTATTGTTATGATTATATATAGGACCCAATAGAGCAAAACTCGTTTCTCCATAAACATAGCTATAATAATTTCTACTCTTTAGCTTAATAACTAAATTTGTATCTCGGCAGTATTTACAGAATAATTTATGATGCGTAACAAGCGGGAATAAACTAACTAAACTATTGGGAGATACATTAACATTAAATTCTTCTAATAAATTAGCTATTTTCTCATAGTTATAATAACGTTTTATTAAATCTTTGATTTGTTCTTCTGTTAAATGTGATAAATCTTTATGAGCTATAACTTAATATAAATTAATTGATTATTAGGTATATAATTGTAACTTATAAAAGTACAGCTGTAATAGAAAAAATAATATAAATATGCAACTATTTTTATTATAAAAGTAAAAATAGAAATTAAAAGACTATCAATATGAGGTAATTAGTAGACGATAAGCTTTGTAAAAAGCTTTTAGACTTTATAAATGTAATAACAAATGCATATGAAACTTTTAAATACTCGACAGTGGAAACCTTGATTACTATTTGGCTTTCCGGTTCGATAAACTACAAAAATTGGCTAACTGTCCAGACTAGAGCGTGGTAAGTTAGTATTACAGAAAAAAGATATTTTTGTTTAGGTAAAGTTGATGGTAATATTTTAACAGTCCGTTTTACGTTCCGAGATAATCATATAAGAATTTTTAGAGCAGGATACTGGCATAAAGGTAAGAGAATTTATGAGCAAGAGAATAAAATACACTGATGGGGAAATAGGGGCAGTAAAAATAGTAAAAGATTTCTTGCCGCACCCTAGAGAACTTTTATTAAAAGATGATTCAGTAAAAGTAACCATTTCTTTAAGTAAAGAGAACGTAGAATTTTTTAAATCAGAAGCAGCAACTGCACATGTTCCTTTACTAGATAAATATACTAAGTATTATAAAGAAAATAAACAAGCATAACATACTCTTCTGCTTTTAAGAATTGCTCTTTATTATCTTCATGAATGCACGTACTCACTTATTAAGTATAAGCCGTACACACTCACCATTTGATAACAAATTCAATTCTTGAAATCATTCGAGTATACCATAAACTGAGCTGGCGGAGAGAGGGGGATTCGAACCCCCGACACGTTGCCGTGAACACGCTTTCCAGGCGTGCGCCTTAAACCGCTCGGCCATCTCTCCCAAATTTTTAGCATTGCCTGTATGGCTTCCTATGTCATTCTCACAAGGTATTGATGTTGTTGCATAGAGTAAAAAGCCTACTCGATATCATCCCAACGGAAGCGAGGATCCCAAAAAATAAACCTATAAAAACAAGTTTTTTGTAGGTTTTACTGGATTCCCGCTTTCGCGGGAATGACATAAAACGATCTATGCCACAAAGCCTTTAGCCGCTTGCAATGACGACTCGGGTATCCATACGACAAAGCTAAGACTTATTCTGAGAAAAAATATTATTAGCTTCTTCTAGCTCATTTTTAGTATTAACACCAACAATTAAATCATGATCAGTAGATAATAAATATGAAACTTTTTCACCGTGATTTTTACATATTTTTACTATTTCAGTTAAATAAACTTCCTTATGACCGTTATTATTAGTAGCAAATAAAGGTAAGTATTTATTTAAAATATTGCTACTGAAAGCCATAACACCTGAATTACAAAGCTTTATGTTTTTCTCTTCTGCGCTTGCATTTTTATGTTCGATTATCTCTAAAAATTCACCATTTTTATCAGTAGCTATTCTCCCATATTGAACCGGATTTGCTCTCTCAAAGCCTAAAGTCACTAATGCAGCATTAGTAAGGCTTAAATAAGCTATTAATTCATGCATAAGTTTTGGAGTAATAAGAGGATGATCAGCATATAAAACTAATATTGTTTTATTTTTATTAATTAAATCTATTGCTGCATAAGTAGCATGAGCTGTGCCTTGAGGTTCTTCTTGCAGTACAAAGCAACACCTATTTTCATAGGGCGTTAAATGTTTTTTAAGTTCTTCTGAATAAACTATAATTACATCATTTGTGACGTTAAGCGAATTCTTTAATACCGTTTCAAGCATTGGAACTCCACCGACTTTATGCATTACTTTCGGTAAACCGGACTCCATTCTAGTACCTTTACCGGCTGCTAAAATAATTATTTGATAATTTGCATCGTTATAAGTCATGGTTCTCCTTGTATTATTTCGTAAACATCATCAGATAACTCATAATTCCCAAAAACTCTTTGCACATCATCGTTTTCTTCTAAAACTTCCACAAGCTTTAGTAATTTTTCAGCTTTTTCCTTATCATCTATAATTGTTGTATTTAATGGGATCCAGCCTATATACGAATCTTCAGGTATGCCGTATTTGCCAGTTAAAAATTCTAGAACTTTAGAGAAATTTCCAATATCCGTATAGATTGTATAGGTGGTATCATCGGATATAATATCATGCCCCCCGGCTTCTATGGCTGCCTCTAAAATATCTTCATTAGATGCTATATTTATTGGATACTGCATAACTCCGCAATGGTTGAACAAATAATTGACACTACCGGTTTCGCCTAAACTCCCACCATATTTAGTAAAACTAGAGCGTACTTCTGCAGCAGTGCGGTTTTTATTATCGGTTAAAGCTTCAACTATTATAGCAATACCATTCGGTGCATAACCTTCATATCTAATTTCCGTATAATTTTCGGTATTAGAAGAATCATTAGCACTATTAATAGCTTTATCTATTCTTTCTTTAGGAAGATTTTGACTACGTGCGGCGGTTAAAGCATTTCTAAGACGTGGATTATTTTCAGGGTTATTAGAAGAACCGGTTTTAGCTGCAGTAACTATTTCATGAATTAATTTAGTGAAAACTTTTGCTCTTTTTTTATCTTGAGCCCCTTTACGATGCTGAATATTTTTGAACTTTGAATGACCGGCCATATTTATTCCTTTTCTTTACAAAAGTAGTATTATATACTGTGAAGTAAAATGAAAAGTAATACACGAAGATCAACTTGAAAAAGAGCAAGGAGTCTGCAAACCGAGGAGCGGAGCATATAATAAACACTCAGCACCCGAGGACTTACAAAGACGACGTAGCTAATTTTTCAAGTTCATCGAGTATATTTTTTTCTCCAAAAACGATTAATTAACCTTGTTTTGCTTTAAATCTTTTATTCTTTTTATTTATTACAAAAATTTTGCCTCTTCTTTTAACGATCTGACAATCTTTATCACGTTTTTTTAACGATTTTAATGAGCTAACAACTTTCATAAAATATACTTTTACATTTAATTTGGATTGATAATAAACATTTTTATTTAATCAGTCAATTAGGTTCTGTACTCTTGTAATAGAATAATCATAATTATGGCTATTTTTAGCTGCAAATTATAATCATTAATCAAAAGTGTACAGGACCTAACAATTTAAAGCATTTTTAAAAATACCATGCTTCGTGGTTTTTAAATATAAATTTAACCAATAATTACAAAGGGATCAAATTATGAATAAATATTCATTATATAACTTTACTCAAGAAACTATAAATGAAATCAAGCAAAATGGAAGAGAATGGAGTTTAAACAAACCATATTATGATGAATTTCTTGTTAAATTACCGAAATTAGTTCAAAAATTTGATCTATCTGAAATAATTACAAAAGTAGATTATCCAGGTAAACATGTATCCATATTTAATGCAGTAGGGGAGCTAGCATCATATGCTCAACTTGCTAAATGGGCTGAGAATGCTATTAAAGATGAGCAGCAAGGTGAAAATGAAAAAGCTCATAATCAATGGAAAGCTATAAAAGCAGTATTAGAGCATGCTAAAACATCAGGTATAGATTATTGTAGTTTAATAAGAGGCTGGGAAAATAATAAAGGGGCAGCACAAGGCGATCAGATACTGAAACTTCTTTTCAACAAAGTTAAACAAAATATTGACTTAAGTATAGATGAGCTGGAAGATAGCTAAAATCATAATAGACGAAGCAGATAAAGGAGAATACGGCTTATACGCTATTCCAAATAATTATAAAAATAATGAAAATGCAAAACATGCAGCTAACGAACATAAAAAATGGTATGAAAGCGTAATTAAAGATGATGATTTTTCAATGTTACAAGCTTAAAGCTTATAGTGTGGATACAAGCTGGTTCATCAAGCAGCTGCTCACGCTAACAGAGAGGAAATACCACATATCCTCAAGATGCTCAAGGTAACACTGCTGAAGACTTTGTAACACAAGTTAAGTAATCTTTTGCAAGCGATAGGAGGCGATATTAATAATTTGTTGGATATGGTATCCGATATATTAGGTAATCCTCAAAACACTAATGATGCTGCTTGGGATTTAGATTAAATCCTTACCTCTTAAATGCTATAACTTCTCTTGCTTCATAAGATAAGTTATGGTAGGCTATATCTTATTGTAACTCAAGTTATTTTAGCGTTGCCGGTATGGTTTGGGAATTATACCAAAATTGTCATTGCGAGCGACTACAAGGAGCGCGGCAATCCAGCAAAACAATAAAAAAATTCTGTAAATCAGAATTTTTTACTGGACTGCTTCGTCAATTACTCTGTAATTTTCCTCGCAATGACGTTAAAACCATACTACTCCTATTATTATCCTTTATCCTCTTCCCTAAGCCGGCTATTGCCGATCCTGAAATAGCTGAATCCTTTAAATGTTCAAAACTTTTTCCTTACTTTGAAAAAAAATTTAATATCCCATCTAATATGCTACATTCAATAGCTTTAAAAGAATCGGGGAAAAAACATACAACTCGTAAAATTAGAGTAGTATGGCCTTGGACGGTAAATGTTGAAGGAAAAGGCTATTATTTTAACACAAAAAGAGAAGCCGTAAGTTTTGTTAGAATAGAGCTTATAAAAGGGCGAGAGAGTATTGATGTCGGATGCATGCAGATTAACTTAAGGCATCATTTAGGGGCTTTTAATTCCCTTGAACAGGCATTTGATCCAAATAATAACATTCGTTACGGTGCAGAATTTTTGCGTTCAAAATATGATCAGCTAGGGAGCTGGCACAAGGCGATAGCTCATTATCATTCGGCTACACATTCTTTAGGGTTTAAATATAAACAAGATGTAGTTAAAATAGCAAGTAATATGGCTCTTTATAAAGCATCCTTACATAGTTATCTAAATAATAATGAAGGGGCTTTAGAAGATACAATTCCAGTAAATAATAACAAAGTTCAAAAAAAATCACTTTTTAGTGGCAATAAAAGACATAGAAGTAGTATTATGATACCGGTTCCTGCTAAAATTAATTAATTCTATGCATATTAAATTAATTACATGTTTTTTAATATTAGTAAGTGCGGTAAAAATAAATGCCGATTTTAACAATATTCAAGATAATTTTGAATATCAGGAAGAGCAACTAACAATAGAATTACCTTGGAGCGATTGTACCGAAATTCATAAATTATTAGAGGAAAAATTATCTTTTTCAGAACAACAAATAAAAAAAGAAAATAAAATTCATGAGAAATATAAACAATTTTATTTAAAACATAATAATCCTACTAATTTTTCTATGCAATTTCTTGAGAAAAAATCTGAGACTAATGGAGTAGAAACTTTAATATCAGGTTTTTTAAAATTTTGTGAAGATAATTTTCAAACTAGTAAAAGTAAATCTAATTCCCTAAATTATTATATTAAAAAACAACAAGACCAATGGTTTAATGATATAAGAAATGAGAATTACAAAATATATTATAGAAAAAAATACGAAGATAATATCTTTAGAAATAATTAATTAAGGCAACTATATATCTTGTATAACCTAAATTGTTTCGATATAACAATTTTATATAAAATTGTGTTAGTATAGTTAAGTGTTGTTGATTTATTCGAAAAATTACCTACTGAACAAAAGTGCATAGATTATTTTACTGATCATACGTTGGGCTAACGGAGCTTATTGTCCGTATTGCGGCAACCAAAAGATTTTTCATTATGCGGATGGAGCGAATCACAAATGTTCGGCATGTAAAAAGCGTTTTAGTATCAAAGTCGGCACAATTTTTGAAAATAGTAAGATTTCTTTAAAGAAATGGTTTACAGCAGTTTTGCAAGTTACTACGCCAAAAAAAAGTTTATCATCGTTACAGCTTTCAAGAGATATTAATGTTACCCAAAAAACTGCATGGTTTATGCTTCATAGAATTAGAGAAGTGACTAAACTAGAAAGTTTTAGTATTCCTTTAAAAAGCACTGTAGAAATAGATGAGACGTATATTGGTGGTAAAGAAAAGAACAAACAAAGGTACACAAGGTCGCAGCACAAAGACAAAAACCGTTGTAATCGGCATGATAGAGAGAAACGGTAACGCTAAGGCTCAAGTTATAACAAAAGTTAATTCAAAGACCATAGAAAAAATTGCAATAAATAATATTCCGATAGGGTCAACTATTTTATCTGATGAATGGGGAGCTTATAAGGTATTAGAAAAGTTATATAATCATGAATATATAAATCACGACTTAGGTAAATATATATAAGAGAGTCTGTGTCCACAAACACGATAGAAAGCTTTTGGGCGGTGTTTAAGCGTGGTATAATCGGATCTTATTCCATTAGCAAAAAACACATAGAGAGATATTTAAACGAGTTTGTATTTAGGTGCAACCATAAAAACTATAATGTAAGCAATATGTTTAATGCTATACTTTTAAATACAGGTAATTATTTATCTTATAAAGCCTTGGTAGGTCGGTATGAAACTCAAAGTAGTTAAAAACGGCGAATTATCTTTTAACAAGGCTTTAGCAATGATAGGTCAAGCTCCGTTAAAAATTAATTCTCCAGAGATTGAAGAAGACGAAATCCCTAAACCATTTATAAAATGGGCAGGGGAAAAAGAAGCCTTATCAAAGAGTTGTGCTTACGCTTACCTGCTAGTTACAATAATCATTATGAGCCTTTTATAGGAGGAGGAGCACTTTTTTTGCACTCATTCCAGACAAAGCTATTATATCAGATATAAACTTCAATTTGATTATTACATACAAGGCAGTTAAGGATGAAGCTCGAGCATTAATTGAGCTGTTAGCTAAGCATAAAGCTAATCACTCTCAAGATTATTACTATGCTGTTAGAAAGAACGCAAATAGCGATAACCCTATTGAGATAGCAACACGTTGCATATACCTTAACAAGACTTGTTATAATGGTCTTTATAGAGTAAATAGCAAAGGAGAGTGCAATTGGTCCCGATGGGAGCTTATATGAAGCCTAGCATATAGTAAAGCTTTACAAAATGCTGAATATCAGGATTTCAGCAATATTTCGCCTAAGCCTAAAGATTTTGTTTATATAGACCCGCCATATCAACCTATTAATAATACTTCATTTACAAAATATACAAAGCTTGGCTTTACAGAGGCAGATCAGGTTAAGCTTTATGAAAAATGCAGAGCATTAAATAAGAAGGGTGTATATTTTATGCTTTCAAATATAGATATAGTAAATGCACCAAGAAGCATAAATTGTAAATCCGACAGTAGGCAAGGAGCTAATGAAGTTTTAATAAGAAATTATTAGTACAATGGTAAAACAAATTGCAATTTCACAAGCTAATAAAACTGGAAACGAACTTGAGATTTTTATACATGATCAACTAAAAAGAGAAGGATATTGTTTTGTACGTAATAAAAGATTTAGTGCAGCTAGGATCCTTAAGCAGCCTATTTATACTAGACAGTTTGAAGTTGGCAAAAATATTTATGATACTAAATGGAAATGCGATTTTATATTATATCATCCAGAACGTTATCCCAATTGCCTAGTTATAGAATCTAAGTGGCAACAATCAGGAGGATCGGTTGATGAAAAATATCCTTATCTTGTGCTAAACATAAAAAAACAAGGAATTTATGATACTATAATAATAATTGATGGTGATGGATATAAAAAAGAAGCCTTGAAATGGCTCAATGATCAAGTTGGCAGTAATTTAATAGAAGTGTTTAGTATGTCTGAATTTACATCTTGGGTAAATAAAAAGAAAATATAGGTTATACAAGTATATAATTCCCTTAATTTATTTCAGTACTTGATGCATATATTATTTAATTTATATTAACTGTAATAATATACAGGATTATTTATGTTAAAGAAATTTATATTAGTATTGTTTTGTATAAGTAGTTATAAATCTCTAGGAGAATCTAATAAGACCGAGAATAATGTTTCAGCGATAGAAAGAAAAAAAGTTTCTAGTAATGATAAACAACTAAAACCTGTCTACTTAGAGCATTTTGATCTAACTTCGGATTTAAATCCTGCAGAAAAAAGCCTGTTGAGTTTAGAACCTTTATCACCTAATAATAACAATACGAAACCTATAATTGTAGATATTCAGGAGAATTTTGAAGGGCTAGATAGAGTTAAAGGGAATGATATTCGCACTGCAACTGCAAGACAGAGAGAACTTGTTCAAAATAGTTTGCTAGGAGATTTTTTAGGGGGTTTCATTTCTCGACCGCCACCAACAATTTTAGGAGAGAAAATTCAAGATAGGAGAGGATTATATATTCAACAGACTAAAGCTAAAAAATCACCGAAATAATGCAGTAGAGGGGATAAGTAACAGCTTATTTATCAAGCATGCAGCTAATGATATAATAAGTCGATTAGGGATGATTGATAAGGATTTTTCGGATATTCTAGAAATATCGGCTAAATGCGGTTATCTTACGAGCTTACTAAAAAATGCTTATCGAAGTGCCGATATTACCGTAACAGATATGTCGCCTTTATTGCTTGATTCTTTTGCGCATAATCATAAATTATTAATCGATGATGAAGATTTAGAATTGCCAAAAGACTCTTTTGATTTAATTATTTATTCATTAGGGTTACACTGGATAAATGATGTACAACGCTTTTTATCTAATATAAGAATTTTTTTAAAGTCTGACAGTATTTTTATCGGTAATTTTGTCGGAGGAAATAGCTTAAAGAATTTACGTAAATCCTTAATAGATGCCGAAATAGCAAGTGATTTTAAACACTCTCCTCATATTGCTCCTTTTATTCATTTTGATCATGTTCCGATTTTATTTTCGCAAACAAGATTTGCCGAAGTAATTGTTGACTATGAAAATATAGAGCTAAAATTTGATAATCCTTTAGCTTTAATGAGAGAAATAAAAAATATAGGTGAGGCAAATTCACTAAATGCTAGTCATAATTATGCTATTTCTAAAAAGATGTTTTCTTTACTACAAAATTATACAAACGGCTTTGAAGATAATATTAATTTAATTAGTTTTATTGCTTCACCAAATAAGAATAGTATAAGATTAAAGTTGTTATAAAGGTGATAGTGGTGTATTTTTAGCAGTATTACGTCATTGCGAGGAAATTATGTAAGTAATTGGCGAAACAATCTCAGGATATTTGACAAGATTGCCACGCAGCCTATGGCTGCTTGCAATGACGATCCAACAATTTATTAAGGTCAAACAAATATGCAAGAATTTGATTTAGTGGTAATAGGTAGCGGTCCAGCCGGTTATACGGGCAGTATTAGGGCTGCTCAGCTTGGTATGAAAGTAGCGTGTATTGAGAAAAGCGATACTCTTGGCGGCACTTGTTTAAATATAGGATGCATACCATCGAAAGCTTTACTTAATTCTTCCGAAAAATATGAAGCAGTTCTAAAACATTTTGAGAATATAGGTATTACTGCAGATGTAAAACTAGACTTACAAAAAATGCTAGCTAATAAAGATAAAGTAGTTCTTGATCTTACAAAAGGTATAGAAAGTCTATTTGCCAAAAACAAAGTTACTAGGATAAAAGGTGAAGCTAAAATTATCTCTAGTAATATCGTTGAAGTAAATAAAGAACAAACTAAAGCCAAAAATATCCTAATTACTACAGGTTCCAGCGTCATAGAAATACCGAATATCAAAATAGACGAAGAATTTATTGTTTCATCTACCGGTGCTTTGAAACTTTCTAAAGTACCTGAGAACTTAATAGTAGTCGGCGGAGGGTATATAGGCTTAGAACTTGGTTCAGTTTGGCGTCGTTTGGGAGCTAAAGTAACGGTTATTGAGTATGCACCGAGCATTGTACCTATGCTTGATAAAGAAATTGCTACACAATTTATGAAACTACAGCAAAAACAAGGTATAGAGTTTAAACTGAATACTAAAGTGCTATCTGCTGAAGTAAAGTCAGGAAAAGTAAATCTGACAATAGAGGAGAGCGGTAAGAGTTCAGTAGTAACAAGCGATGTGGTGTTGATGGCGGTAGGCAGAAAAGCCTATACGCAAAATCTAGGACTTGAGTCTGTCGGTATTATTACGGATAAGCAAGGTAGCATTGAGATTAATGACCGGTTCCAAACAGCAATTTCAAATATTTACGCAGTCGGTGATGTGGTAAAAGGCGCTATGCTTGCTCATAAAGCCGAGGAAGAGGCTGTAACTGCCGTGGAAATTATGGCAGGGCAGGCAGGACATGTTAACTATAACTTAATTCCAAGCGTAATATATACTTATCCTGAAGTAGCAAGCGTCGGTGAAACGGAAGAACAGCTAAAAGAAAAAGGCATTAATTATAAAGTCGGTAAGTTTCCGTTTTTAGCAAATAGTAGAGCAAGAGCAATCGGTAGTACGGAAGGGATGGTTAAGATCCTTGCCGATAGTAAAACCGATAGGGTTTTAGGAGCTCATATTATAGGAGCTGATGCAGGTACATTAATTGCCGCGCTTACGGCTTATATGGAATTCGGAGCAGCTTCAGAAGATATAGCAAGAACCTGCCACGCTCACCCAACTTTAAGCGAGGCTATAAAAGAGGCAGCACTTAGTGTAGATAAGAGGACTATTAATATGTGATATATTTCTATGTCATTGCGAGGAAAAACTGTAAGTTTTGACGAAGCAATCTCAGGCATCCTGCTTTATGAGATTGCCACGCTCCTTACAGTCGTGGCGTTGTTGCATGGCTTGAAAAACCAGTTCGGTGTCATACCGTGGCTTGACCACAGTATCCAGTAAAACCACTAAAAATACTAATAATATTAGTATTTTTAACTAGATCCCATGAACAAGTCGCGGGATGACAAAGATGAAGCGAGCCATGCCACAAGGTCTTCAGTCGCTCGCAATGACGAATTTAAGGACATTTATGACCAAACAAGAGCTGCGTCTTTATTTCAAAGAATTTTTAATAAAAAACCAAGATAAGATTAATTCCGATTTAGTCAAAAACTCTCTAATCAATAAAATTAGCCGGTTATTACAGGAGTTAAAAGTAAAGACAGTAGGACTTTACTTTCCTCTAAAATACGAAATTAACTTACTTGAAATAACAAACTTACATCCTGAAATAAGATTCTTCCTACCGAAAATCATAAAAAATGAGATAAAATATTGTCCTTATCATTATAACGATCAATTGGCCTTAGGGGCTTTTAAAACCTATGAACCTATAAATAATGATTTTTTTATTCCTGAGTTAGTTATTATCCCAGGACTTGCGTTTAGTAAGGAGGGTTATAGACTTGGATACGGCAAAGGACATTTTGACCAATATCTTAATAATAACCGAAATATATTAACCGCCGGAGTTTGTTTAAAAGAACAATTAATAGATAATTTTCTGATTGAATCTTATGATCGTAAGCTTAAATTTACGATTTCGGTATAATAACCTTAATTTTTTTCACTTTTTTTATTGTATAAAATATTATATTTATATTTTATTACAAAAATCAACTTAGGGTAAAATGGTTGATATAATAAAAAAAATTGTCGTATTGATCGGTGTACCTTTTGCTTTTTTTGCACAAGCAGTTGGAGATTGGCTAGAAACAGGACAAATATCCGGCGATACTCAGACTGGAGATATTTGCTTTCAATTAGCATTAGTAGGAGTAGGGACACTTATCATAGATCAGGCATTTAGTAACTTGCCTGATGATGTATACAACGAATATGTCAAAGTAGAGTACAAGATAGTGAGATACAAGTTACATTAGTTGGCTAATTTTTATTCAGGCTACAAGTTATTTGATTTATAGCTTTTTTCTTATAAGTTATTACACAAACTTATTATTTCATTTTTATATTTTTGTTTGTGTAAATATTTGCTTTTTAAATTTAGATTTTTAAAATCCTTGTGATTCAATGGCGGGTATTTACTAAGCTTTATTAAATCTTCATCTAAAATAAAATGCTTACGAGGAATATTTATAGTTTGTGCATTCTCTTCACGATAAGCTGCAAACATTTGAATTTTGTGATTAAAACTCTTATCATCACTTCTATATTTTATTTTTTTCCAAGCATCTTTCGGCTCAACCTTATAATTTCTAACATCTAATAAAGAACTAAGAGTAGTTTGATATTTATTAGTTAAATTATTTCTAATAATTATATTATTTAACTCTTTATATATCTTATACAAATACTCCACGTCTAACATTGCATAATTTAACATATCACTAGTAATAGGGCGTTTTAGCCAGTTAGATTTTTGGTGGGTTTTATCGATAGTAATACCGATTAGCTTATAGCAAAGGTCATCATAGCTTAGCTGTTTACCGAATCCGCAAATATTTGCTGCAATTTGTATATCAAAAGCATTAGCAGGTAGTGTTTTAAATAAATTATAGAAAATCTCTAAATCTTCACGAGGAGCATGAAATATTTTAGTAATATTATTATCTGCAAGCAGCTTATTAAAAATATTCAGATCTAAATTGCTTAATGCATCAATTATTCCGCAATATTCTTCTGCTTTAACTTGAATTATACTAAGCTGAGCATAATAAGTATAGCGACGCTCAAATTCCGTATCTATGCTTAAGCATGCCTTATTTGCTAACCGGTTACAAAATTTTTCTAATGTCTTTTGATTATCGATAATTTGCATAGAAGCTATTTATAAAGCTCCGATAATTTTTAAGAAAAGATTAGTATGAGATAACGACAGAACAACTTCAAGACCGATTAAAATAATAATAATCCACTCAAGTTTGGTGGAATGTTTATAATTAAGATCGTTTGAAAGAATGTCTAAAAGCTCGTGAATCATATTAAGACGATGATTCATTATATTTTGCCGTATTTCTATGTCTTGAAACTCTGCCGTCATGAGATAGAGAGGCTCATAACTCGGACGACGCCAAAAGAATTCTGGAGTATCGAATATATCGCTATGCAAACTGATTGAATAACGCTCGTTAAATAATATACCTATTTGCTGTAATATCTCCTTTTTAGAAAGCGATACGCTACCGGTTCTAGCTAGTTCCTGTTGTATAGGGGTTGTCTGGACAATCAAGTTACTAACAGATTGCTCAAGAACGCTAAGTTTAACCGATTGTGCAAGAGCATGGGAAATAGACAGTTTAACGAAAACTGATTTATCTGCTAAGATTATTTTATTTTTTTCTTCATCAATAAATGTTTTCTTGACTTCCGTATTATATTCAAAATAAATATAATCGGATACCGGCTCTTTAAGCTTATTTACTGGTACTAAATCAGCATCGCTTAAAACTATTTTTTCTTGAATTTCATCGCCGCCCCAAATAGTTACACAACCAAACGGAAAGAAAAATATCTCTATAAAATCAGAATCTTTATTTATCTCTTTCCGAATATATAAAACATCGTCAAAATGTTGAGGTTCAAGACCAATCTTTTTTAAATTAGTAACTAGATCACTCATCTTATATTCGGAAGCAGTACAGTAAGATGAACATCTCATGATTATTAAGTTTAATTTATATAAATTTAGAGTATAGTAGTTAGGAACCTATAAAGTCAATAATATTATAATTATGTATGAAATATTAAGTAATAGAGAAGTGATCAAAATAATAGGTTTCGATTCCGTAAAGTTCCTACAAAATCTCATTACTAACGATATTTGTAAGAGTATAGTCAATTCAGTTGAATTCGGATACAAGGAGCGAGGAGCAAAGCCTATAATAATAGGCGAGACGACGAGTAACGCAGTAGGCGAGTCCAAATCAATTGACTATAATTATAGCTATACTTATTTGCTTAATAATCAAGGAAGATATTTATTTGATTTTTTCGTGTATGTTCATAACCCTGAGGAAATTTACCTTGATATTGATAAAAGTAATAAAGCTGCTTTGATAGAGTATTTAAACTTCTATAAATTTCGCTCAAAAATACAAGTAATAGATTGTAGTGACGAATATAAAGTTATCTACTCACTTCAAAAATTAGATATAGACTCGCTAATTACGGTTCGTGATCCTCGTTATGCTAAGCTTGGTTTCCGCTCAATAAATAAGCTCGATGTCATACCGCGGCTTGACCGCGGTATCCAGAAAATAATTAAAAAAGACTGGACCCCGTGGTCAAGCCACGGGGTGACAGAGGGGGAACCGCCCCCCTCAACAACATCTCCCCGCGAAAGCGGGAATCCAATATACCTAGAAGATAAATATAATTTTGCAATAATAGATGGTGTGGAAGATTTAATCACAGATAAATCTATTCCAAATATGTATGGTGCTGAGGAGTTAAATGCAATTAGTTTTGATAAAGGTTGTTATGTCGGGCAGGAAGTGATTTCAAGGGCTAAATATCAAGGAGTTATAAGAAGAAAGATATATAAAATTACAGCAGATGAAGATTTATCTTCATTAGTTAAAGATGAAGAAATACTCGCAGATAACAATAAAATCGGCGTAATATGCTCAAGTTATCACAATAAAGCAATCGCCTTAATCAGAGAAGAAAAATATCTTGCCGATAAAGAAGCTGATGTTACCGTTAAAGGGATTAAAATAAACTTATCTCTAGCACCTTGGTATTAAATAATAGTTATTTTTTTAATAATTACTTGATATTTATTAGGTTTTCATGTATTATAATAATTATAAATAGAGACAAGAGAAGAGACAAGAGACACAAACCATATTTCATGGTATTTTTTATAAAAAATTAATATAAATTGGAGACTTTTATGTATACACCTTTTCAATTATTAACTTCAGGCAACATACAATTAATACCGGCTATATTAAATGGAACTAATGTTAACAACAAACTTAATATTTTTGAAGCTCTTTGTAGTTTAATACCTCAACAATAAGATCAGAATGTTAAAAATGTTTTAGAAAATACTGCTGTACAGATATTAAACAAAATGATCCTCATCCCTGACACTAATTGGGATAAGAAAGATACAAACGGTAATACTATACTTGAATGGGGTATTTGGAGTAATAGCTCCAATGTTATTGATGTATTTCATCATAACCCTGCACTTATGGCAAAATTTGTTTCAACTGAGAAAGCACAAATTCATAATTTTTTCTGTGTTGCTATGGAGTCGCATATTTCTGATGATTTCCGTAAGACACAAATTGAAAAATTTACACAATTAGGTTTAGATATTAATGATCTTGGTCAAGATAATTATATTGCTTTATATTCTACAATAAATATCAGCTTATTACTAATAATCCGAGTAATCAAAATATAAGTTTATTTCAAACTCAAATGGATAAATATTATAAAATAATTGAGAATCTAGTTAAATTTGGTGCTAATCCTTCGCTTGAAGCAAATAATATATTAAATTTATTAGCTACCGGTACTTTACAAATACAAAATACAATATCTAAGATGTCCGGTAACAGTCATAAATATTTAGTTCAAGCAGGTTTTAAAACTTTAATAATGAATGTAAAGGAATTAGTAGAAAAAACATTAGAAAATTGTAACCTTGAAAATTCTACCGGCGGTAATAATATGATTGCTGCGCTTGGTAATATAATATGGTCTATTAAACAAGATATTTCAAAAGCATCCGGGTCAAGAAAAAACATTGTTAATCAACAATTTTAAAGAGCTGAAATCTTTAGCTGAGCCTATAATAGAAAAAATAGTAAAACAGTAAGGATTTAATCCTAACATTATGGATCAATTGAATTCTAATGCAATAGCATGGTTCGGTGAATTTGGAGCTGAATTCTTAGAAAAATGCATACAAAACCTGATGTAAATTTCTATGATAAGAGTGGTAAAACACCACTTGATTGGTATAGCGATTATAACGCTACTAAAATCGTAGAAACTTTAATAAAAAATGGCAGTAATGTAAATCTTCAGTGTGCTCAAGATGCAGCTACTCCTAGCCATAGATTATTTTGAAATAATTCAAAAGTAAATACTAGCAACCCAAAACTTCCAACTCTAAAAGCATTATTAAATAAAGAAAATAAGCCGCCGTTTGATCCAAGTATCAAGATGGTGGGTAATAAAACTGCAGCAGATGTATTAGAAGAAACCAAAACAGCTATAGTTGATGACAATGATTGTCATAATGCACTTGATGAGTACACAACTTGGTATAATAACGATTATACTGTAACATCATTAGGTCAGGCAGTAGAAGAGTTTAATCTTTATGAATAAAAATGAGTCTTGTATGTCATTCCTAGCTAAAAGCGGCCTTATTGCATGGCTCGTTTATGTCATGCCCGCAGAAGCAGGAATTCAGCATAAAGCGAGATAAAGCAAGCTTTAAAAAAATCTTTTAAAAAGTTTTGAAGTACTGGATTCCCGCCTACGCGGGAATGACATCGAGTCTTATGACACCCATGTGTAATCGTAGGGATGACATACTTTTTTAACTCCACAAAAATATTGTTTGTTTCTTTTTTTATCTTTATTATTATTTGCATAGAAAATCCCTATAACTTAACTCTATGCCAAATATAGATCTCCTTATTTTTACTAGCTTTTTAGCGATTAATTTGCTAGTTGGACTTCTAAATATCAAAAATATTCACGAATATGCGATAGGAACAAGGAATTTTTCTACAGGTACAATAGTCGCAACTCTTATTGCTACTTGGATCGGTACTAGTACTTTTTTAATCGATAATTCAAGAATATATAAGGACGGATTATTGTACTTATTACCTAGTATATTCGGTAGCGTCGTTAGTTGGTTATTAATTAGTGACTTTATAGCTCCTCGTTTTGAGAATTTTTTGGGTAGCTTATCGGCAGCAGAAATGATAGGGGAGGCGTACGGTAACAAAGTTCGTATTCTTAAGTCGATCGTTAGTATATTAATGTCTATAAGTAGGATTGCCATGCAATTCCACGTAGCAAGTTTAATATTACAGCTATTCTTTAACATTTCAAATTTTTACATAGATTTATGTATTGCCACTGTAATAATAAACTATTCTGCTTTTGGCGGTGTAAAATCGGTTACTTTTACCGAAGCCGTACAGTTTTTTACTTATAGTGCAATTATTCCGGTAATAGGAATTGTCGTATGGAATGTTTTTAGCGATCCGCATATAGTTATAGACTCAAATGTACAAACTCGTCTTACTGATTTACAAGGATTGTTTCACTATACTAGTCCTAAATTTTGGATTTCTTTAAATATTTTTATATATTTTGCGATTCCGTCACTTGGTCCTTCAATTTTTCAAAGAATATTGATGGCAAAAGACACAAGGCAAATATCACGAACATTTTTTATTTCGGCAGTTATTTGTCTTTGTTTATCCGTTTTATTCACTTGGATTGCAATAACAGGCGGAAATTTAACGGTTTTAACTAAATTGATTAGTACTGGTTTGCAAATTCATTCTCATTCCTATTTCTTTATGTCATTCCCGCGGAAGCAGGAATCCAGAAAAAATAATACAGGATCCCCGTTTTCACGGGGATGACAATAAAATTCTATTGCTTGAAGACGTTAATGAAAAAGCCTATGCCGTGCATCGTAATCTAGTTCAATTAAAAAATACCGGTATATTTGAATGCATAAAGGCAATAATCTTTGGTGATTTTACTAAAGGGGATGAGTTTGTAGAACAAACTATAAAAAGTTTTTAAAACATATTCAAAATATTGGAACTTATAAAGCAGCAGGAATAGGGCATGGAGAAGTAAATCATCCGGTTATTATGAATCATGAAGTAATTATAAACAGTAATGTTTTAAGTTTTACTAGCCCTTTTGAAATAGTAGAAAACAAATGACAAATTCTATCAGAATAGGTACAAGAAAAAGTCCACTTGCTTTAATACATACTAATTTAGTTATTCAGCAAATCAAACAATTTTTTCCTGATATTAATTGTGAAATAGTGCCGATTATTACTAGCGGGGATTTAATCCAAAATAAACCATTATACGATATAGGCGGTAAAGCTTTATTTTTAAAGGAAATAGAGCAAGCCTTGCTTGATAAAAAAATTGACTTAGCTGTTCATTCTTTAAAAGATGTACCGGGTAGAATACCTGAACCGCTAGTAATAGCTGCTGTTTTAGAGCGTGAAGACCCCAGAGATGTTTTTGTTTGTCTAAAATATAAATCTATAGAAGAGCTGCCGCAAAATGCCGTAATAGGTAGCTCGGCAGTACGAAGAAAAGCATTTATCCAAAAAATAAGACCGGATTTAAAGGTAACGGTTTTTAGAGGGAATGTTGATTCAAGAATAAAAAAGCTAATGACCGGCGAAGTTGACGCAACAATTTTAGCATATACAGGTCTTAAAAGGTTAGAGGTGTTTAATCCGGAGTATTGCCATTTGATAGAGTATTCACAGATGTTACCGTGTATAGGGCAGGGAGTCATTGCAGTTGAGATTAGAAAAGACGATAATGCTATGCTTGAGATATGCAACCAAATTAATCATCTGCCCACTTTTGAACTAATAAAACCCGAAAGAGCATTTTTAGAGTATCTAGATGCTAATTGCCGCACCCCGATTGCTGCTTATTCACAATATCTAGATGCAGATCCTAGACATCTTTCCAAACTCGCTTATAGGGAGGCATTTGAAGGAAACACGGAAGCACTTGCCACCGCAGCGTACAAAAGCGATCGCACAGATGCGAGTACCGGATTGACGTACAAATTACCCCTAGAAGTAGAGTTTGGGAAGATGTCTAATATACAAACCGATTTTATGCTCGGTAACCTTGACAGCAGTAAAATAACTTTCCATACCGAAACTACCAATATAAAAACTTCAACAGAAGCAGGCATAAAAGCTGCTAAAATGATGTTGGAAGCTATCTGTAAATAAATTTTAATCGATAATTTAATTCTTTTTTGCTGCAAATTATAAGATTTTTTTGAAAAATGAATAACATCCTATCAAAAATCTTATCAATTTTTGCTAAAACAGCTCTTTACTTGCTAATTACAATTTATTTACAGATAACCTCTTAAATCAACTAGATAAATAGATATTTAGGGAATATACTCCTAAAATATCTAAATTTGTAAGATATGATCATGACAATACAAAGATTTTTAGACTTAGAATTACCAAAAGGACAGTCCTGTTTTTTGTGGGGAGCACGTAAAACTGGTAAGTCAACATATCTGAAACAACATTTTCCGGATAGTTTATATATAGATTTATTACAAGCTGATATCTATAAAGTTTACTTTCAAAATCCTGAACGTTTAAGAGAAGAGCTTAAGTCAAAAGACGGCATCTCAACTATTATTATTGATGAGGTACAAAAAATTCCCTTACTTTTAGATGAGGTTCATTATTTAATAGAATCTAATAAATCTTTACAATTTATCCTTTGCAGATCCAGTGCTAGGCGCTTAAAATCAACAGGTAGCAATTTACTTGGCGGAAGAGCTTGGAGATATATGTTTTTGCCGCTATGCTATTCTGAGATAAAAGAGCTTGATTGGCATAAACTTTTTAATCATGGACTAATACCTGATCATTATATTGCATCAAAAAAGATTCATAAATATCTTGCGTCCTATTTATATGACTATATTTTACCTGAAGTACAGTTTGAAGCAAATTTAAGAAAACGCGAAGCATTTGCAAGGTTTCTAGAGATTATAGGCATTTCAAACGGTGAGATGATAAATTATAGTAATATAGCAAGAGATTGCGGTGTTGATGCAAAAACCGTTAGAACATATCTTGAAATATTAGAAGATATGTATTTAGGATATCATCTTTATCCGTATAGATCACGTAGTAAAAGGCAAATTATTACGGGAATGCCTAAATTTTACCTTTTCGATACCGCACTTAGCAATTACCTAAGGAAATATGAATATCAGGAAATGACAGGGTTTGATGCTGGTAAATCTTTTGAGCATTATGTATTCTTAGAATTAATAGCTTATAAATATTTAAACGACAAAAGAGATGAGTTATTTTATTGGCGTACTAAAGAAGGATATGAGGTTGATTTTATATTTCAAAATAATGCATTTGAAGTTAAAATTGCTTCTTCTATACAAAAAAATCATTTAAAAGGTCTATTAGAATTTAGTAAAGATAGTGATTTTAAATTACATGTTATATCTTTTGAAAAAACAAAACGTATAATTAATTTAGAAAATAAAAAAATTACCATTTGGCCTATTCAAGAATTTTTAGATACTCTTTGGAATAATGAAATATGGCGATAAAATAATTAATAAATTTTTTTTTAAATTTTAATTTAAAAAAAACAGTATGGTTTATTACCCATATAAATATATGGACATTTAGTATAGAGCTAAGTATTATTAAATTAATCGATTAAAGGCTAAAAATGCATTCTTCTTTTGAATGGGATGAAGAAAAAAATAAAATTAATATTGGTAAGCATAACGTAAGCTTTTATGAAGCTCAAAAAGCTTTTCTAGATATCAACAGGATAATCCTTCAAGATGTAGACCATAGTGTTACAGAAAAAAGATATTTTTGTTTAGGTAAAGTTGATGGTAATATTTTAACAGTCCGTTTTATGTTCCGAGATAATCATATAAGAATTTTTGGAGCAGGATACTGGCGTAAAGGTAAGAGAATTTATGAACAAGAGAATAAAATACACTGATGGGGAAATAGGGGAAGTAAAAATAGTAAAAGATTTCTTACCACATCCTAGAGAACTTTTATTAAAAGATGATTCAGTAAAAGTAACCATTTCTTTAAGTAAAGAGAGCGTAGAATTTTTTAAATCAGAAGCAGCAACTGCACATGTTCCTTATCAAAAAATGATTAGGATTTTACTAGATAAATATACTAAGCACTATAAAGAAAATAAAAGGGCATAATACTATAAACTGAGCTGGCGGATAGGGTGGGATTCGAACCCACGGTACGGTTGCCCGTACGCCAGTTTTCAAGACTAGTGCCTTAAACCGCTCGGCCACCTATCCAAGAAGATTCATACCAAATAATCTTATATATTTCAAGGGAAATCTTGCAATATATGAATTTAAATTACAAATCCGAATTGTTCTTTCACTTCATTAATCGTTTCAGAAGCTCTAATTCTTGCTTTTTCTGCTCCTTTGTGCAGTATTTTTAATAAATATTCTTTATCATTCATTAATTCTAAATATTTATCACGTATCGGTTGTAGATTTGTAATAATAATTTCTGCCAAATCTTCTTTAAATTTTGCGAAACCTTGGTTTTGATAATTACCGATTATTTTTTCTAAGCTTTCTTCAGATAAACTTCTATAAATATCTAATAAATTACTAATTTCCGGTCTTGTTTCTTGATCATAGCTAACAAAACTTAAATGATCGGTTTTAGCTTTTTTTATTTTTTGATGAATAAGATCGTTATCGTCTTTTAAATTGATACGGGAAAAATCCGAAATATCAGATTTACTCATTTTCTTTAATCCATCCCGTAAGCTCATGATTCTTGTGCCTGTTTCACTAATTAAAACCTCAGGAACTTTTAGAATTTCTTTGTTAAATTTTCTATTTATTACCCCTGCAATATCTCTTGTTAGCTCTAAATGCTGCTTCTGATCCTCACCTACAGGCACTATATCGGCTTTATATATTAAGATATCCGCTGCCATAAGTACCGGATAGGAAAATAACCCAAGACAAGCCTTTTCTTGATCGCTACCTGCTTTATCTTTAAATTGCGTCATGCGCTTTAACCATCCAAGAGGTGTAACGCAATTTAGTAGCCAAGCAAGTTCAGTATGCTCTTTCACCATACTTTGGGCAAAAATCGTTACTTTGTCGGGGTTAAGCCCTGCTGCTAAATAAACAGCAAGCACCTCCATAATTGAATTGTTAAGTTCTGATGGCTTAATATCAACCGTGATAGCATGCAAATCTGCTAAGAAGAAAAAACAATTATATTCTTCCTGCATTTTAACCCAGTTTTTAATTGCACCAAGATAGTTACCGAGATGTAAAGAACCGGTTGCTTGCACACCGGAAAGAACAGTTTTTTTCATTTAATACCTTTTTATTTTACTCATTGTAAAATTATGTTATAAATACCATTTTAATTAATATAATTATCTTAATAATTATGCTGTGGCGTTTAAGAATTTTATCATTTTACGGATTATTATCGTTATTTACATTTATTTTTTTTCTTATATGTTACATACCCGTAACATTTTTCAATGTCAACTATCAAATAAGATATAGAATTGCCATTATCTTTTCTTATGCTTTTGTGTGGCTTGCAAAAATTTGTTGCGGTTTAAAATATGAAGTAGAGGGGCTTGAGAAATTACCGAAGACTACTTCAATAGTCGTGTCTAATCACCAATCCTTTTGGGATCAAATGTTTATGCAACTGATTATTCCTAAACATTCTTGGGTATTAAAGCGTGAATTATTTAATATACCCCTGCTTGGTTGGGGACTTCGGATGGTTAAACCTATTGCGGTTGACCGTGGTACTAATAGCTCGGTTGCTCAGATTTTAAGAGAAGGTCAGGAAAAAATAAAAGAAGGATTATGGTTAATAATATTTCCGGAATCAACTAAAGTTCCGCCTGATAGAACGGTAAAATTTAAACCAAGTGCCGTAAAGCTTGCTTCAATTACTAAAGTTCCAATTGTGATGATGGCTCATAATGCCGGTTTATTTTGGCCTAGAGGTTTTTGGTTTAAGCAACCTGGAACTATAAAGATAAAGATTATAGGTGTAATAGAAAAAGAAGAAATAGAGCAAACAGACGTACGTATACTTAATGACAAGGTTGAACAAATTATTAACAGTGAAAAGCAAAAATTATTAAATTAATATTAGGTTTTAAAAAAAATTAGTATTATCATAAAATTACAACTTAGTTCTTATGGAGGTATTTATGGTAAGTACAGCACCGTTAAAATTAATTGCGGTTATCGATAGTAAGCAAATGATGCTTTACGACGCTCAAGGAATTAAAATTACTGCTAATACACCTTTAAAATTATCTTTGGATTTAGAGGCACATCACCACCATAGAGAAAAAAGACAAAGCCCTTACCAAAATAAATCTACACCGGCTTCGTTGTTTGAGCCGCATACTTCGCTAAAAGATATAGCACATAAAGAAGCAGCAAGGAGCGTTATTAAACATTTAGAGAAAGTAACTACTGCTGATCAAGCTAAATATAAGGAATTGATTATTGTAGCAGAACCGCAAATGCTTGGATGTGTTAGACAAGAACTTAAAAACGGTCTAAAAAAGATGATTACTAAAGAAATTGCTAAGGATTTAGTGCAACATAGCGTAGATGCAGTGGAGCGAGCAGTATTTTCTTAGATAATCTTTATATGTCATTCCCGCGAAAGCAGGAATCCAGTAAAACCTATAAAAAACTTGTTTTTTTGTCAATAATCTGTAATTTTTATACTAGTGTATTAAGGCGATTTTTTCTAGACTCCCGCTTTTGCGGGAATGACATAGAAGTCGTACAACAAGGTTTTTAGTCGCTTGCAATGATGATACAAATTAGGTGCCTAACTTATTAAACATTTCTTTTGTATTATTTGAGATAGTTAAACCAATTTGCTTATCTGTATCCTCAAAAGTTTTTATAGTCTTTTCATTAGGAATCTTAATATGTGGTTTGAAAGGCAAACCGCCGCTATTTATACATTGAGTTAGGAATACCCTCATGGCTTCTGACATAGTCATCCCCATTTGCTTAAATATTTCTGCTGCTTCAATTTTTATATCTGCTGAAACACGTAATCTACTGTATTCATAATATAGCTCCATTTAGTTATTATTATCCGCTATAGTCAAATGATTTGAATTCACTTACATCGTCTCTAGTTGCTCTCCTATCTATAGGCTGCGCTTCTCGCTCCTTGTAATTAAATCCAACTGATTTGACTACATTTTAGTATATATGGCGGCATGCGTCAATACAATCATATTCTAATTAAGAATAGTTGCACTAATAAGAAAAAGTGGTAAAATACCATATCGAACAAATTAAATATTATGAATAATTATGCCGCAAATTTATTTTAACGGTCCGGAAGGGCGAATTGAAGGAAGATATGCAAAAGCTACCTCGCCTAACGCCCCTATTGCATTAGTTCTTCATCCTCATCCTTTATATGAGGGTAATATGAATAATAAAGTAGTTTATAATGCCTATAAGATTTTAGCAGATAACGGTTATACCGTCTTACGTATTAATTTTAGAGGAGTAGGGGGATCACAAGGTAAATTTGATAACGGAGTCGGTGAAGTGGTTGATGCAGGGGCAGCTCTCGACTGGTTACAGCAGAATAACCCAAATGCTCAGTCTAATCTGATATTAGGATTTTCTTTCGGAGCATGGATAGCTATGCAACTTGTAATGCGACGTCCGGAAATAAATCATTTTATTGCTATTTCGCCGCCGGTTAATACAATTCATAAATATGACTTCTCATTCCTCTCACCTTGTCCTATTCCAGGGTTTATATTACAGGGAGATAATGATAGTATAGTATCGGCAGATGATGTAAAAGACTTAGCAAATAGATTATCTAAGCAACAATCCCATATTAAAGTTGATTATAAAATTATCAATGGAGCTGACCATTTCTTTCGTTATAAAACTGAAGAATTTTCTAAAGCAATAAATGCTTATTTAATAACAATTCAATCTAATTATCATCACCATAATAATAATGTAAATGAAGAAATTAGTAAGAGCCCAAAGAAATTATTTTTATATTAGTTTTTGTTGTGTGGTTCGGCTTATCCGTCATTGCGAGCAGGCGTTGTTGCGTAGGTACCCAAGTCGTCATTGCGAGGAAATTACGTAGCAATTGACGAAGCAATTCAGTAAAAAACTCTGTAAATCAGAATTTTTTTTATTATTTTTCTGGATTGCCACGCAGTCTACGGCTGCTCGCAATGACGATTTGCTATCCACGTGGGAATGACATAAAAGAATCCATATCACAACGTCTACAATTCTAAATAAGCTTCTATTGCCAAAATTAATATTTCATCTTTTTTAGCATCTAACTCTTGAGTTAATGCTTCGTAAATTTGCCTATCTGATAGAGAAGTAAATTTTTTAAATAGCTGCACTAATTTTAAAGAGGGGATAATACAAAAAGCATCTTTTAATATTTTGATCTTTTTATTAACATTAAGCTTATTATTTAAATTAAAGTAAAATTCTAGTAATTCGTCGTTATAAAAATTTAAATCTACAGCCGTTGCCAAATAATCTATAGCATTAGCCGTATTATTACTTTCTACTTCTTGCTTCGCTGCTAATAAATAATACTCAGCAATTTCCGGCATAGACTCATGTTTATGAAATTTTGCGAGCTTATTCGTTATAAAAATAAATTTCGTCCATAGAGAAAGTCTAGCATAACAACGCATTAAAGTAATTAAATTGTCAATATCAAGTTCATTGAAATTATAAGCCTTTGTTGCGTAATTTTCTGCTTTCTCATACAAAGATTTATCATAATAAAGTTTTGCTAGATTTTTGCTACCGTAAAAAACAAATTCTTTAGATGTAATAAGTTTTTGAAAATAGGAAATTTTTCTATCTACATCCTCTTCAGTTACGGCTAAAATTAAATTATGGAATTCTTGTGAATCTTTTAGATCTTCAGAAGATAAATTTTTGCGAGCAATAGAAGCAGCTTTAGCTTTATTATTCATAATATATTCGGCAAAAGCTAAAATTAAAGCATATCTATCATGATTAATTTTTCGTTTACTAAAAATATTATGTATTTTAGATGGTAAATCGATAATTAATATTAGAAATCTAATGACAATAAAACAAGAAATTAGTAATAAAAGCCCTAAAATAAGACTAAAGAACAAGGTAGTCTCTATATTATAATCATATAAACTAATAAAAACTTTTGAATCAAAGCTCTCTATAAAAGTAAACCCAAAATAAAGCAGTAAAAAAGTAGTACATATTAATAATAACCTAAACATCTTTATTTACAAACTCCTGTATAAATTTTTCTGAATAAAGACAATCGATTAGATAGTTTAAGTCCTCTAAAATTAGAGCTTTATCTTGTTCTTTTATCATCATAGCAGAAGTTTTTTTTTCAATTTTGATAAACTTCTCCAGCCACTTATAGTTGGTAGGAAAAATTACTTCCGTACTACTTGACTTAGAAAAAAGATAATTATTATATGCTGCTAAGTTATTTAAAATATTCCTTATATCTTGAGGTAGCAGGCGGGATTTTACTATTCTTAGTTCTTTACTATAATCCTTATCTTGCATGAAATTATATACTAATAGATTTACATTTAATAAGTAATTAATATAGTCAAGTGATACCCATCCGCCTACCTCATCACTTGTCACTCTCCTATTAGTTATAGGCTTCGCTCCTTGTTCCTTGTATCCGAATGAGGCTGAATTGACTACAGTTTCTAATTTTGGTGCTACTAAATTAGTCGGTGCTTCAGAAAACTTTAAAGAACTTACGTAATTTAAAAGCGACTTGGTAGAGAATAGAGGAGCTGCTTCCTTTGCTTCCAGGGTAGTATTTTCTTTATTTTCTACTGCTTGATCAGGAATTTGGCTTAAATCCTTATTTTCACTTTTAAACAGTTTTAAAATATCGGATCTATTATGATAAAGAGTAAAAGAAGATAAGACAAATATTACTATTGCTATAAAAAAGATGTTTTTGCTTTTAAATAAACTATCGAATTTGTGCATTTTCAGATAATAACTTGATTATATCGTTAAGGTTTTGATCATCACAATAAACCACATTTTTTATAAAAGGTCTAACTATATTTGCGACTTTCAAACTTATGGCTACAACTAAACTATCTTGTAAGTACTCTAGTAAATTATTTTGAAGTAATAATTTTACTAAAGTCCTAGCACTATTTTGAGAAAAAAGTAATATAAAATCAATATTATTTTTAAATTCTTTTATAATAGATACGGGCAGCTCATTCAAATATTCTACATTATAAATGATATGTCTAGCTATTGTGCTAGGTAAATCTTTAGTAATTTCATTTGAAGATAAATATATAGTCTGCTCATATAAATCAGGAGGAAAATGCTTAATCAAATCTTCCACGTTTTTAGCAGTATACATTACTTTCTTGCCTAATAATCGTTTTGATTTACTACCTACTACCCAAATATCTTGTTTTAAGTTATGACCGGTTAAGATACTTGCCGCATATTTACTAGTTATTATTATATTTGAGTAATTATCTAAAATATCGATATTAAAATCTAAAGTTTTATATTTAATTAAAGGACAATGAATATCACGTAAATCTAAATTATATTTACTTATTTCCTTTATAGTTTCATTATTTTCTTCAATATGTCTAGTTAATAAAACCGATTTCATACAATATTTGTACTCCAATATAAAAAGCAACTGCCCAAATAATAATAGCAGCTATTTTATTAATTATAGTTAAAATCGTACTACTTTTATTTAGCTTTCTGATATTATAACCTGCAACTGCTAAAGAAAAAAACCATATCCAAGATATAAGTATGCAAGTTAAGGTAAATAGAATTTTTGCAATACCGCTATACTTTAAAGCACTAATACCTATTACTATAATCGTATCCATAATTGCATGCGGATTTAATATTGACACCGATATAGCAAATAAAATTTGTTTTTGAGCTGAAAAAGCCCCGGAATTCATTGTAAGATCAATAGGCGGCTGATTCCAAGTATTATATCCCATATAAATTAAGAAAATAAATCCAACAATAAATATAGATAATTTTAACCAAGAAATTTCAAGAATTAACAAAGATATCCCAAGAACTGCCATACATATAAGCATAGTATCACATATTGAGGCTGCAATTATGCTAGGTAAAGCCTTGCTAAACTTTGGCTGTTTTGCTCCTTGATTGAATATAAAAATATTCTGTACTCCGAGCGGCACTATTAAACCAAGAGCTAAAACGATGCCATGTAAAAAAGCACTTAATACATCATTCATTATTGTAATTTAGTTTTTATTTTTAATAATATTAATAAAGACGGAATAGTTATAATAGTAGTAAATAAAAAGAAATTTTGCCAACCGAAATTTACTACCATATAGCCTGAAATTATAGGAAAAATTGAGCGCGAAATCCCCATCATCGATGAAAGAAAAGAATATTGAGTAGCTCGAAATTTACCTTGACAGAGTGCAGAAATAAAAGCGATATAAGCAGTCATCGTCATACCGCCGGTAATACTTGCTATTCCTATCGTAATAAATAATAATAAAGAATTTTTACCGTTTATTTCAAGAAAAATAAATAAAATATGTCCTAAAGCATGAATAATACCAAATAAAAATATACTATTTAATATATTTTTATGTTTCATAATAACACCGCCGACAAGTCCACCGATTATAGCTCCTACAACTCCACAAAACTTTCCAACGCTTGCTATTTCAAAAGCATCATACTCAAGATGAAGCAAAAACGGATTAATCATAACATTAATTAAGTTATCCGGTAACCTATATAATACTAGGAAAATTAATATAAGAATAATGAAATAAACAGAACCTATAGGTTTTAACGCATTATATATAAAATTTATTATGTTTTTTTTATTTTGATTATTTTTTATATCATTCTTGATTATCTGTATATGTATGTTCTCGTTTAAATAACAATACTTAATTCCTACAATCAATAAAATTAAATAAATAAATACTAAACCGGCAAAGATTTTATATATTTCATTAAATGTTAAATAAATAGATAAGTAAATAGCTCCGGAACCGGCTAAAAGCATACCAACCCGATAACCGAATATATATATTCCTGAAGTAAACCCAAGCGATTCTTTAGGTACTATTTCCGTTCTTAAAGCACTTAATATAGTATCTTGTGCAGCACTAAAAAAAGAAATAATTAAAGCCGTGAAAACAAATAATAATAGATTAGTACTAGGATCTAGAAAGCTGAAAATATATATAAGAAATATCAATGCACTACTAGTTAAGCAAATCCAAGATAATCTATGACCGAATATTTTGTTTAAATATTTAATTTGCACTGCATCAAAAATCGGTGCTAACAAGAAATTAATAGAGTAGGGAAGCGTTATGAATGATAATATACCGATTGTTTGCAGTGCTATATCTTCTTTAGCAAGCCAATAATTTAAAGTATTACCGGTAATCATTAGATTAAAACCGCTAATAAGCCCAAACAACCAAATAATACATAAACGAGAGTTATTTAACATGAATTTATATACTTCGAGTAAATGAAGAATTGATAGACGAAGATCAACTTCAAAAAGAGCAAGGAGTCTATAAGGCGAGGAGCAGAGCGTATGAGACAACGTAGCCAATTTTTGAAGTTCATCGAGTATATATGCCTTTAGCTCTAAGTTCCTATAGGCTTAATATGCAAAAATGTGAGTATTCTGTTTATTTTTATTTTAATTTCTCAATATCTTTCTTATCTAATTTTGTTATTTTCATAATAGCTCCTAAAGAAAGTCCTTCTTTTTTCATTTCTTTAGCCATAGTAATTTTCTCTTTTTTTCTACCTTCTTCAATACCTTCTTGTTTCCAGCTATGAGCTAAGCTATTCATAAGGTTTCCTCCTAACGCAGGGTTTAAATGCGATTTAAGCATTTTTTCTATTTCTATTTTATTATTTTCCCTAATCTTATTCAAGGTGTAGGACAAAATTAGCTCTATATAATCTATACCAATATTAACTTTAATAAATTCTGGTAAAAGATCAGCTACTTCTTGCCATCTCTTTAATAAATCTCGTTCGTGGATATGTTCTAAAAAAAACTGCAAGATTCCAGACCAAGCTTTTTCTTTTAATTTTTCATCAGAAATATTTTGAACATTAATTAACTGATAATCATTAATCCATGTATTTTTTACAAGTTCACTGTTTTCAAA
>NZ_JAQCNX010000020.1:0-110931 GCF_036857515.1 Candidatus Rickettsia tasmaniensis
TAAAAACTCAGCTTTTTTATTTGCCCTATCATATTTATAATATTTCACCGGTGCATTATCAGCCATATAAGCAACGATCCAAGTTTTATCGTCTAGCGTCCTACTATTAATAATTAAATCACCGCGATCAATAGATTGCAAATATTTAATATCATCTTCAATATCTTTATCTAATATTTTATATGAGACTCTATCATAATCTATAGAGACTGCTTGCGGAGTTTGCTTTGTGGGATGAACTGTAAATAAGCCAATATCGGCTTTTGCATCTTCGGCTAATATTTCTTCACTACCTGTAGCTAGTGTTATAGCTTTAAGTGCGGAGGTATTACGATTACGTCCCTCTAGCATATATAAAGTTTCACCGCTAGCATCAAAACCAAGTATGGAAGTGTTAAAAGAATCTTCCATTGATATCTTAGTAAATAACTTTGGTTCTCCGTCTTTTAATTCATAATATTCAACAGCTCCGTCTTTATCTAGTAAGCTACCGAATCTTAAATTTAAATTTTCATCGGTTACATAATCAGTAAATCTATCATTTTTATAAATCAGTTCTTTTTCTAGAGTATCTAGATTTAATTTGTAAATATCAAAATATTCAGGATTACGCTCATTTAAATATATTAATATCTCATTTGGCTTCTTATGACTTGCTCCGGCTATTTTGGCTTTAACTCCTTTTGCGGGAGTAAGTAATTTTATCTCTTTTGTCTCTATGTTATAGCTATAAATTCGGTCATTTTCATCACCGTTAAAATCTTGGGTATATAAAATATTTTTATTATTATAAGCTTTAGCATAAGACCAAATACCGCGTCCGTTGTCATGGGTTATGGCTTCTGCTTTACTAATATCATCTGAGGGTGCTAGCCAAATGTTTAATACACCGTCTTTCGGTGCAACATATAGAATATATTTGCCGTCGTGGGTTAGAGAAACCCTTGCTTTATCAGGGTTACCGAATAAAACTTTTCTGGGGATTATTTGATTGTTATCCGTTATCGTTTGCGTTTGAAACATAAAAATACCGACACTTATTATTAATATAGTGCCAATAATATAGAAAATTTTACTCATTACTAATAGTTTGTTATTTAGTTTTGTAGTCTTTTGATGTCATTCCCACTTCCGCGGAAATGACATTCAGGTCATAAAATATAATTGCTACACTCTCTCAATATTGCTTAAAAACCAATCAACTTCTTTGGTATTAGCATTACGTGTAAATGTCCATTCTTCTTTTAAATCTTCGATTTTGTCAACTACATTTTTACCTTGAAATAGTAATTTAATAAATATGTTATTACCGAACATGTAAATTTCTGAATATTTTGCACTTAAAGCCGATGAGTCAAAAAAATCACCATAGGACGGTGTTATTTTTTCAAATTCTTCCAAGTATCTTTTATCTATCAGCTCAGATAATTCTTTAGCATCTTTTTTATAAGCAGCTTCTATAATCATTTGAAAAGCAGTTTTAGCATTATTTATGAATTTAACCGGATCAAAGGAGTAAAGGCGTTTATGGACTTGTTCCATTCCATCTACAACCGTAGTTATATTATGTTCTACTATTATATCTTTAAAAGCTTTAATATCTTGGGCTGTTGGAATATTTTTTTCTTCTTTATTAGATTTAACTGTACTGTAAGTTACGTCCTTAATAACCGGTTCGCCAAAATAAGATTTTTGCTTTGTCTGTTCCTCTTCTGAAGTAGAACCGAGAGTCGTAATTAATTTGTTGATAATGTAAAAGGCAATAACGGTAAAAATTAATAACTCTATTATTTGAGGAGACATTATTCTATTTATTTTTATTAAAAGATTATTCTTATATCTTAATATAAAAAAATAATCTTTTAAAGTTATTTAATAAAAATAAGGATTTATTTTTATTTGAGTTAAACTTAAAGTTTAAAAAATAACTAAAATATCTTGATTATTTTAATTATTATGATATTATCGTTTTGTAAACGATGTTTAAACTCCATCATTGCAAAACATTTATAGCCTTTAGTCCATTTATGCTAGGGGCCGTTGTACTAAAGCTTAATTTTTAAGCGTTTTTAGTATAACGGATAATTATTGTTTTCAATGATTGAGTTTATCCCCTAGCACCTATCTATCTATTCACTTTTAATTGACGAATGAACTGGCGAGCTGGTAATTCAATTATATAATACAAAATAGTAGCTATTGTAACCGAAGTAGCAAATTTAAGCCATAAAGGAGTTGGATAAATCCAAGTAATATGCTACAAAAAATTCTGTAGTTAAAGCAGAAAGGTATAAAGCATATGAAATTTGACCTAGAAAATATGTTATTGGATTATCGAAAATAAGTTTACTTAATCCTGAATCATTAGATGTTCCAATAATTATTAAGGATGAGCCAACTGCAGGCCGCCAAAGTGTTTCTGCATTAATTATAATAAAAATATAAGCAAAAACAGCAATTCCTACAAATGTAATAATATCATAAATAATATAATTAAGTTTCAAAGATTTTATATATTTTGTAATAAAAAATGTTATACAACCAAAAATCAATACACCTAAAAACATTATTAAGCTTTTACCGTAAGCAAATTGTACTCTTTCGTTACTCTAATATGGGTCTGCAGCCATTGAAAAGCATAAGGAGCAGAAATTATCCAATAAGATATAAATAACAAGATTATCAATAATTAAGTTATTGATAATCTTTGCATCAATGATATTAAAAAAGGAAATAATTAATATACAAACATTTCCGTACTTATTGAACATGAAGGTTGATTCCAAGATACTAAATCCGTGAACCCCCATGCTTGAATAAGGAACACATTAAGAAGAAAAGTATAAGAATTATCGGAGGGTGAAAGAATTTCTGGAAAAATCGACTCTGCATTAATACGCATAAAAACATAAATAAATGTAAGGGATAAACTCTGGCAATACGTGCAAATAAAAAACTTTTATAACTAACGGTATGCGTATAAAATCTAGTATTATATACATAACATAAAATAAAGCCGGATAACACAAAAAATATTACGACCCCAAGACCGCCAAGTCTTGCTATATTCATTCCAATTGAGTTACCTGGCCAATTTTATATGTGGCGTGTAAGAAGAATACCCATAATGCAGCATACCCGCGTAAACCTGTTAATCCTTTTATTTCTTTTAAGTTATCTATTTTATTATGCCATATTTAAGTTATAACATTACTGATTAAAATATGGCATGATACAATAACCTAAATATTAAAACAATTTATTAATAATAATTTTTTTAATAAATTATTAGATTCTTATATTCAGAGATCTTTTAATAAGTGTGCCACTTTTATAGCATTATCAAATCCGTGATCGTAATGAAATCTTATATCAGGCGAGAATTTCATATTTATTTTATTAGTAATAAAATTTCTGATAGCATTTTTAGAATTATTTAATGCATCCATAATTTCATCTATTGTTAGTTTAGTATTAAAAGGCAAGAAATAACAATTAGCTATTTTGAGATCAGCAGTAACTATAACTTTCGTAATAGTGAGAGGACAATCAAAAAGTCTGCTATCCAGCATTTTGCCACGCCTTAGAATTTCTATTAATGCTTCATTTATAATGCTTGCTAATTTTTGTTGTCTATGAGCATTAGTTTTGGTTAATTTTTTCATGAGTTAAAATATATACAATTCTAAGGCATAATAGCATGCTTTTGCCAAACAACCAATACCTAAAAATTTTAGAAATTTTGTTTTAAAAAAACCGGAGAATAAAGAAATAAAGCTTCCCCAAAAAGAAAATGCCATTAAGAAAATTATAAATATCTCATATTTATAATATAGTTTTGTTAAATTTTTATGTCTTAAAATATTTTGTGCATTTTTGGAAGCATAAAAGATATTTAAAACTATTCTTCCAAAAATATAATTGACTGTATTACCGCTAAGAGAAGCACAAATAGCTACTAACAGCATTATTAAACTATTATAGCCTCCGAACATTTTCATAGAATGAAATATTAATTCATTCTGAAAACCTATAACAAGATTTGAGACAAAACTATCAACAAATAATAAACTATATGCTTCAAATTGATTCATGAATGTAATATATTGAATTTTGATTAGGGGCATTAATCGTCATTGCGAGGAAAAACTGTAAGTTTTGACGAAGCAATCTCATGCCAAAATCCTGAGATTGCTACAACCCTTACTATCTAACACCAAAATAAAGTAACTGGCAATGAAAAAGCAAATTATTTATCCTGATTTTATAGCACGCATTTTTTCTACGGCACTTGATTTATCATTATTTGCCTTTATAGCAATCCCAATATCACAATTTTGTTCTTTTAATTTATTATGGTTGTTCTTTAATGATTATTTCCTTAGCATTAACATTAATCTTCATAATCCCAATGAAATGTTTAACTCGGTTATGAGTCAGGAATTTTATGAATATCTTAAAGCAGGAAATTTTAATAAATATATTTTGTTTAATATTTCAATTTTTGCTACTAATATATTAGTAATAGGCTCATATTTCATAACGCTTTGGTATTATAAAGGTGCAACGCTTAGTAAAATGTTTTTACGTATGAAAATCGTAGATGCCGTAACATTAAATCGTCCGACTTTAAAGCAGTTAATTAAAAGATTTTTAGGGTATATGACTTTTCCTATCGGTATTTTTTTCATACTTTTTTCTTCTAAAAAACAAGCATTACATGATAAAATAGCCGGAACCGTCGTTATTAAGTCTTAAATATACTCCTAAGTAATAGACGAAGTCTAATTTGGAAAAGAGCAAGGAGTATATAAGGCGAGGAGCGGAGCGTATACTTAATAGGTGAGTACCGAGTACTTATAATACGACGTAGCTCATTTTTCAAATTAAACGAGTATATTTATGAATGAAACAAATGATAATGATATAGATCAGCTAATTTATCTTTTTTCAAAATTACCCGGTCTTGGTAGTAGATCGGCAAGGCGTATAGCGCTTTACCTATTGCAAGATAAAGACGTAAGGTTAAAAAGCCTGATTAATAATCTTGTAGAGATAGATAAGAAAATAGTAAAATGCGAGATTTGCGGTAATATGGATACGGAAAATATTTGCCGTATTTGTTCTTCTGAATACAGAGATAAATCAATTATTGCTATTGTCGAAACTGTGGCTGAATTATGGGCAATGGAGCGCAGCGGTAATTTTAAAGGTTTATATCATGTACTCGGTCATAATCTATCGGCAGCTAGTAGACAAAACCCTAGCATATTTCGGTTACCTGAACTACTTAAAAGATGTTTTGCAGAAAATATTAAAGAAGTTATTATTGCTACTAATGCTACTTTAGAAGGTCAGACTACTGCTTATTTTATTACAGAATATTTAAAAGAGCATCCTGCTAAAATTTCTCGCCTTGCTAGCGGTATACCTATTGGAGGTGAACTTGATTATTTAGATGAGGGTACCGTGTCTGCCGCTATTAACCTACGCCAACCTTTTGAGTAAAAATTAATAATTTTATTAAAGTTATAGTGAATCTTGATGAAATTCTAGATGATATTCGCCGGCGAATTTTATTACATCATTATGATTTCCTTGATGATCAAAATGTATCAGTAATTCACCTTGTTCGTTTGAATGTAATATATTTGTAATAAACGCTGGTCACCATCAATCTTAATTTCAACTACTTTTTTACCGATAAATTTAACACCGTTATCCCCCTGTTGTCTATATATTATATCTTTCTTTAAGGCATTTATAAATTTATCACATTGATTCTTATCTAATTTTTCTTGTAATTTTTCGCTAATTCTTCCATAACATTCAAGTCCTTGATATTTGCCTAAAGCAGTAGTGTTATTAATTGTAATTTCTCCTTTCTGATTAACTTTCCAACTGCTGTAACAGGAATAACCTGCCCGATAGTATGAAGTAAATGTGCATTTTTTATTGATTGATAATATTCATGAATTTCTATAGGATTTTGATTTGCATACTGCTCTAGCTCTTCTTTAAGTGATAATCTTATTAATTTTTTCTATAGCTTGTGCTTGTGCAAAATTCAGGTTGCTAACAAGAGCTTCGATATGAATTTGGTTAATATATTCTTCAGGATTTAATAAAAATTCTATTGCCTGGAAGATATTACTGAGATATGGAGTTATTTTATTTTTAGGTATTTTTTGTATAAATTGTTTAGCTAATTCATATTGTTTGGTATATAAGGCTGTTGTAGATAGTAATATAACACCACCAATAGAGTTGCTAATTTCGATTCACTCATCCTTTAGGTTTTCTTCATTCACAATTTTCTCAGCAGCAGAATATTGATTGTATTTGGCAATATATTGAAAACATCGAAACTGCTCTTTACTATCTTTAGATAAATTGTCTTGGTTAATTAGATTTAATTTAGCTTCAGCAATTTCAGCTAAATTAAAACTCATTGCTGTCAAAATTTTGATATCTGTAGGAGCATTTTTGATTAAATTTTTTGTTTCTGTTGCCCTTTCGTTAAGTAAATAAATATTAAATAAGCTATAGATTGAATCGCTATCGTTTGGTCGATCCTTTAAAATGCGTAATAATTGCTCTTCGTCTAATGATAATTTTCCTGTATTATTATAGGCTACTGATAGATTATAACGGCAAAAATAGATGAATTTACTTTCCTGTTTTTGCTCATTGTTTACTAGATTCGCTAGTCGTGGTGCAAGTAATGTTATTATTACATCATATTTTTTGGTAGCAAGCAATATTTCAGAAAAAGAGCTTAGAATAGCAACATCTTCTATATTTGCTAATTGTTTAATAATATCAGGTTGAAATTCAGGTTTTACAAATAATAAAATTTAGATATTTTTGATACCATTCTCCTTGAGTTTTAAGTAAATTTAAAACTATAGGTGCTGATTTAAGTATATCTTTAGCTACTGCTTCCATTAATGAAATATTCTTTTCTATTACGGCTAAACGAAAAATATTTTCCTTAGCGATAAATTTATTGATAATCTTAGTGATAGGGTTAGAAGAATTGGAGCTAGGTTTGTATTCAAAAAATATTTCTACTTTAGAATTTTTATTAATTAAAGCATTATATTCACTAATCTCATTATCTTTAAATAACTCATGATTTTTAAGTTCTTTATAACTGTATTTTTTAATACACATTCCAATAGCTTTTTTGGGGGTTTTTACCTCTTTTATCTTCTTAATTGCTAAATTAGCAAATTCTGAAGCTAATTTTGAATTTTTTATTTCTTCAATAGTTCTTAAATAATTATTTTTTATATCAAAATCCTTAACTATTGCTGAGTACAATTCTAAGCTGTATTTAAGGTAATATTGCGAGTTTCAAGTGGCAACCATAAAATATGGTTATTTTCAGAAAAGTTAATAGAAGACTTTTTTGATTTTATATATGATGCCTAGTTATTTTTAACAAGGCATCATACATTAGTTTAATTCTTAGTCAAAAAATTATTAATATTTTTTAATAATTACCCACCGAATTGCTCTTTAATAATTCTATCTTCCAGCGTATGGTTTTTATTAAAGAGCAGTTTGATAGGCTTATCCTTAGTAGATTTAACGGTAACATTTGTGATATTATTAAACTCCTGAAAGTCGGCAGTAGCATTTACCGGTCGTTTATTTGTATTAAGTATTTCAAATTTAATCATAGCAGATGAAAGCAGTAAAGCACCGTGCCATCTACGCGGTCTAAACGAGCAGATAGGGGTTAGGCATAACATGTTTGACTCAAGCGGTAAAATAGGACCGCCGGCAGATAAATTATAAGCACTACTTCCGGCAGGTGTTGCAACTAAAGCTCCGTCTGCTACTAATTCGCTCATTCTCTCTATCCCGTTTACGTCTATTCTAAATTTAGCAGCTTGATTAGTTTTGCGAAATATCGATACTTCGTTAATAGCAAGTGCCGTATATATTTGACCGCTCGTATCTTCGACTTGCATAAGAAGAGGATTTAGGATAGAAACCGTACTTTCGTGTATATTTTGTAATAAATTTTTGGTATCTAAAGGATTCATTAAAAAGCCGAGGCTTCCTAAATTTACTCCGTAAAAAGGTATATTAAGATGCATATAGCGGTGAATATTATGTAGTAATTCTCCATCCCCGCCTATTACGATAATGACCTCCGCTTCCTCTATTTTACAATAATTATAGAGTTTTTTTATTTCCTCTATAATAGCTAAATGTTTGGAATTTTGGTTATAAATCAATGCTATTTTATTTATATTCATTATATGAATTTCTTTTTTAATATATAGACGCTTAACTAATTATAAGTTATAAGAATAAAGTAATAAAATAAATATTAAGTTAAATTATGTCATCATTCAACATCAAAAATCATAAAAATGATCTGCTATTTGTACCGCTAGGGGGATCTAATGAAATAGGTATGAATCTTAATCTTTACCATTATCAAGGTAAATGGTTAATGATTGATTGTGGTAGCGGTTTCGCCGATGATTATTTACCCGGTGTTGATATGATAATTGCTGATAGCAGCTTTATCGAGAAATATAAAAAAGATATAGTAGGTCTGATTTTAACTCATGCTCACGAGGATCATTTAGGTGGAGTCCAATATTTATGGAATAGCCTTAAATGTCCTATTTATACTACTACTTTTACAGCAAATTTTTTAAAAATTCGTTTAAATGAATATGATTTTGCTAAAAATATAAAAATTCATGAAGTAAAACCCGGTAGTAAAATAAATCTAGATCCTTTTTCCTTAGAGATGGTGCCACTGACTCACTCGGCTCCTGAAATGCAAGCAATTATGATCCGTACGGATGCAGGTAAGATTTTACATACGGGAGATTGGAAATTTGATAACGATCCGATACTTGGGAAAAAAGCCGATGAGGAGCTTTTAAAATCTTACGGAGATGAAGGGGTTCTTGCACTTGTTTGTGATTCAACTAACGTATTTAATAAAGGAAGCTCAGGTTCTGAAGGGGATGTTAGAAAAAGTTTAGTAGATATTATAGCCGGTTGTCCTCAAATGGTAGTAGTTTCAACCTTTGCCTCTAATTTAGCACGGCTTGATACAATAATTCATGCTGCAGGGTTTGCGGGTAGAAAAGTAGTCTTAACCGGTAGAAGTTTGCACCGTATGATGCTTGCTGCGCAGGAAAGCGGCTATTTGAAAGATATTGCTCCTCTAATTAGTGAACGTGATGTTAGCAGATTTAGAAGAGAAGAATTATTAGTAATTGCTACCGGTTGTCAAGGTGAGCCTATGGCTGCCACCGCAAAACTGGCTAGTAATTCTCACCCGTCTATAAAGCTTGTTCCTAAGGATACAATGATTTTTTCTTCAAAAATTATTCCGGGTAATGAAAAGAAAATATTCAGGCTATTTAATATATTTGTTAAAGCCGGTGTAGAAGTTATTACTGAGCGAGACCATTTTGTACATGTTTCAGGACATCCATCGATTGACGAACTACAAAAAATGTATTCTCTAATTAGACCGAATATTTGTATACCTGTTCACGGCGAGCCTGTACATATTCATGAACATGTTAAGCTTGCTAAGCAAAACGGCATAAAACAGGCAGTAGAGGTTGAAAACGGTAGTGTAGTACTGCTTGAACCTAATAATGCAAAAGTAATTTCAAAGGTTGAAAACGGTTATTTAGCTGTTGACGGTAATTATTTGCTGCCCGTTGAATCTCCGATTTTCAAAGCTAGAAGACGTATGCGTGAGTCGGGTATCGTGGTAGCATCAGTAGTCATTAATAAAAAAGGACTGCTTGCTGCAAACCCAATGCTGTCTATGCCCGGGTTGCTTGATCCGAAAGAGGATATGGCATTAGTTAACCTCATTAAAAACGACATTAAAGAACTTGTTACCATTCAAAATAAACAGGCTAAAAAAGCATTGTTGGATGAACAAGTAATCGAGGCAATAAAAGGAACAATCCGTAAAACCTTAAAACAAGAAATTAATAAGTCACCCGTTATAATAGTAAATCTTGAGAAAGCTGTGGAGTAGTGAAATTGTTATTGTGAGTAGGTATTGTTTTATGGTTCGAGAAATTCGCTCGATGTCATTCCCGCGGAAGCGGGAATCCAGAAAAACAACTTCAATATTGATACAGAAGTTACATATTTGATAAAAAAACCATATAAAAACAAGTTTTTATATGGTTTTACTGGATTCCCGCCTTCGTGAGAATGACATAAACAAGCCAAGCAAAACGATACCTACAAACCTGCAAGTGACAAAGAAAAAATAAGCACATGAACAAATTTAAAAATATTGCGGTTTATGGGGGAGGGAGTTTCGGTACTAGCCTTGCTTCTTTAGCAGCACAAAACTGTAATAACGTTACTTTATTTTTACGTGATGAAGCAATAGCAAAGGAAATTTTACATAACAAAACTAATGTAAAATATTTAGGGGATATTAAATTATCTGCTCATTTACAGGCTACTACAAACTTAGATATAATTAAGGATTTTGAACTAATTATTATTGCAGTGCCGTCTTACGCTTTTGATGACTCAATAAAATTATTAAAAACTCATAGCATTTCTAAAGATAATACTCTTCTAATTGCAACAAAAGGCTTTGCCCGTAATCCTACCGCATTATTTTCAGATAGGTTAAAAACTCTATTACCGCATAGCCCTACAGCGTTTTTTGTAGGTCCGAATCTAGCAAAAGAACTTGCTAAAAATTTACCTGCTTCGGCAAGTATTGCAAGTTTAGATATAGATATAGCAAATAAAATAGCTTATAACCTAAGTTCAAAAATTTTTACTACTAATGTGTCAAGCGATATTGTAACATTGCAGGTAGCAGGAGCTTTAAAAAATATTTTTGCTATTAAAAGCGGGATTGATTTAGCAAGAAAGCAGGGCCAAAATGCAAGAGCAACGCTTATAGTAGCTGCCTTAAAAGAAATTGCTATTTTATCGAAAGCTTTAGGTGGTATGCAAAAAAAATCTGATATTTTACTAGAGGGCGTAGTAGGCGATTTAGTGCTTACTTGTTATTCGTTAGGCTCACGTAATACAAAATTTGGTTATGAACTTGGAATTAGTAGCGATAAAAAGAAATTTTTACAGGAATATAAAGAGCTAGTAGAGGGAAGAGAAGCATTAAAATTAGTTTGGGATTTGATAAAAAAATATAATTTACATATGCCTATAATTTCTGAAGTAGCTTCGTGTGTTATTCCTTATGTCATTCCTGCAAAAGCAGGAATCCAGAAAAAAGTATAAATACAGCAAATTTTTGAAATTAAAAGCTCGATTCATCTCGCTTTATGCTGGATTCCTGCTTTCACAGGAATGACATAGGTATCCACGCAACAATGCCTCCGCGGGAATGACATATGACTCCACGCGAGCAATACCAATCAAGTATTACAGCAATCTCTTCATCTGTTCTTGCTCTAATTTTTCTTCTTTATCTAGTTTGTTTAAAAATTCTTTATAAAAACCGTTTGTTATATATACAAGTTCCATTTCGGTATTTAATTCAGAAGATTCAAGTATGATTACACATTCACCATCCTTGAAAGTAACCACTTTATCATTTTCTTCTTCTAAACTATATTTATCTTTTAAAATGTTATAAAACTCTTCAAATTTATTTTGATCTATAGTTAAAATAACGGCTTCTATTACATATCACTAAAGCTTTAGATATAGTTTTTGTATTTGGTTCTATATAATAATTATATCCTTGCCAATAATTAGGTTCTTTATTGATGATTTTGTATTTTTTTGTTAGATCTATATTAGTAGTTTTATTTAATTTTAGCCCAAGTGGTATAGGATTAGAATAGATATTTAAACAAAAAAATATAATGAATAAGGATAATAGATTTTGCATAAATAATATGAAAATTTCATATTAAATTAGACATCTTAAATAACATAAAATTTTTAAAGTTTCAATTAAAAATTTATTTTGGTCTGATGAAGTAAAAATCTTTACAAAATTTAGTGAAAAAAAATAAAACCTCATATATTATAAGTAATTATATCTTTAGCTCTTTAGCTCATTACATGATAATCTTTAGTATAGTTTTTTTTAAAACCGTTTCGGTATTATTAAGTGTAGTAATAGGATTTTTAGCAGGTAAATATTCAAATGTTGAAAGAGATAGTATCTCTTCGTTACTATTCTATTTTATATCGCCTATAGTATTTTTTACGATACCTGCTAGTACAACCTTAACACTTGCGGCATTAAGCGTTACGGTTGTAACATTTGTAATTGCAACACTCTTATCGCTCTTTTCTTATTATTTTTTTGGTAAATTTTGGCAGGATCATACACGTAATATTATAGCTTTGTCTGCAGGTACGGCAAATGGTGGGTATTTTATGTTGCCTATAGCTGCAGCACTTTTTGATGATTATACATTAAGTATTTACATGATGGCTGTCATAGGAGTGAATATTTATGAATGTTCCGTCGGCTTTTATATTTGTATGAGGAGCTTTGCTAATACCACCGATAGTATATTAAAAGTAGTAAAATTACCGATTTTAAACGCTTTTTTCTTGGGATGTTTATTTAGTTTTTGCGGTTTTACTTTACCGGATTTTTTAGATGATTTTATATATAATATGAAAGGCTCTTTTTCGATACTCGGTATGGTGATGGTGGGTCTTGCTCTTTCGTCTCTACAAAAATTTAAAGTCGATATCAAATTTACTCTTGCTACTTTTGCTGCTAAATTTCTATTCTATCCTTTGGGAGTAGGGTTATTTGTCATGTTTGATCATTTTGTAACAAAATGGTATAACAATGATTACTATAATGCCCTAAAACTACTTTCTACGGCACCACTCGCAGCAAATACTATAGTTATAGCGAATTTACAGAAATTTTACCCTGAAAAAGTTGCAGCTGCTGTGTTTTTATCTTTGCTTTTTGTAGTTATATATATGCCGACCATGGTCAGTATATTTTTAAGTGACTTAAATTAATAACATGATGTCAATTGATGACAATGATTTTTTTAAAATTTATTCTAAATTGGTATTAATAGGTTCATATGAAAATTAATTCAATAAAAATTGGTCCCTATATTAATTTATTACCTCTTCAATATATACCGAAACATAAAATTTCTTATGTGGAATTCGGTGATTCTAAAAATAGAAATATAATAGTATGTGCTCACGGTTTAACTAGAAATGCTCATGATTTTGATAAAATAGCTAAAGAGTTGAGTAAAAATTATAGAGTAATTGCAATAAATTATCCCGGTCGCAGTGATAGCGAAAATTTTAAAAAAGCTAATCATTATAACTATACGACTTATATTAAAGATACGTTATTTTTTTTAAAAAGGCTAAATATCAAAAATCCTATTTGGCTTGGTACTTCAATGGGCGGTATTATAGGTATGGTACTTGCCAGTAAATATAAAAATATTTTTAAAGCCTTAATATTAAATGATATAGGGGCATTTATTGATGCTGCTCCTTTAATTAAAATTGGAGGTTATGCTAAAAAAACGATGCTCTTAGATGATTTGGCTAGTGCAAAAGAACATTTAAAACTTATTTATGCACAAAGCGGTATTAAAGATGAAGAAGATTGGGATTATTTAACAAAATATAGTGTAATTTTTACATTCGGCGGAAAATATAAAATGAATTATGATCCTGCTATAACAAAAGGAATGAAAAATGCTAGTAACCAGGAAGATATTAAACTATGGTCTGTATGGAATAAAATAAAATGTAGAATATTAGTAATTCATGGGATGAAATCTCAAATTTTAACAAAATCTACTATTAAAAAGATGAAAGAAACAAAAGTTTTTGATCTTTATGAAATAAAATATGCCGGTCATGCTCCTTCTCTAATGAACCCTGAAGAAATTAACTATGTCAAATCTTGGTTAGAAAAGAAGTCTTAGATTGTGTGACCTTGTGTTGTACGAACGTTCAGGATGTCATTCCCGAGGAAGCGGGAATCCAGAAAAAATAACCTTAATCTTGGTACAAAAATTACATATTTAATAAAATAAACATATAAAAAAACTGTTTTTTATATGTTTTTCTGGATTCCTGCTTTCGTATGAATGACATAGGCATCATTTAAATTAATAAATAATAATTATGAAAATTACTACTAAAGTACTAATAATAGGTTCAGGACCTGCAGGCTTAAGTGCCGCTATTTATACAGCTAGAGCTGCTTTAAAACCAATATTAATAAATGGTATGCAGCCAGGCGGGCAGCTTACAATTACCACCGATGTTGAGAACTATCCAGGATTTGCGGAAACGGTGCAAGGACCTTGGCTTATGGAGCAGATGTCTATGCAGGCTAAAAATGTCGGTACGGAAATTGTTCGTGATTACGTAGAAAAGGTGGATTTATCAAAAAGACCTTTTAAAGTATTTACAGGAGCAGGAAATGAATATGACGCGGAGAGCATAATAATTTGTACCGGTGCGGAAGCAAAATGGCTTGGTATAGCTTCAGAGCAGAAATTTCGTGGTTTTGGTGTTTCGGCATGTGCTACTTGCGATGGTTTCTTTTTTAAGAATCAAGAAATAGTTGTAGTAGGGGGAGGAAATAGTGCAGTAGAAGAAGCTTTATACTTAACCAATCATGCTAGCAAAGTCACTATAGTGCATAGAAGAGATAGTTTTAGAGCTGAGAAAATATTACAGGATCGATTATTTAAAAATCCTAAAATATCAGTAATTTGGGATCATGTAGTAGATGAGATTGTAGGTAGCAATAAACCAAAATCCGTTACCGGAGTTAAAATTCAAAATGTTCACACCAAAGAGATTAGTTTATTGAATTGTAGCGGTGTATTTATAGCTATTGGGCATGCACCGAATACGGGGCTATTTATCGGACAAATTGTAATGGATGACGATAATTATATCATCACGAAGTCAGGCACTACTAGAACTAGTGTAGAAGGTGTTTTTGCTGCTGGTGACGTTCAGGATAAAATTTATAGACAAGCAGTAACTGCTGCAGGAACAGGCTGTATGGCGGCTCTTGAGGCTGAAAAATTTCTAAATAAATAATTTAGATTTTTTAGCTGTAAATTAACATATAAGTTAATAAAAAATTATTGCATTCAGTAAGACACTTATTATAGTCATTGTGTATTAATTTAATTAGGTACAAATATAATGACTTGGAACATAATAAATATACCACCACAAAAACAAAATATTGATACATATCCATTACTTATGAAATTTTTAGTTGGATGAGGTAATTTTAACATACAAAATTTAGAAACATTGAAAAATGCTAATTTAGAAATAGAGCTAGAAGAAGCCGCATTTTCACAAAAATTTTTAATATATTCTGCAATAAAATTTTACTTAAATCATTTTTATCCAAATAGCCAAAGTGAACAATTTACAGAGCTAGAAATAACCGGAGTTAGATATGATCAAGTGATAAAGGCTCCTGATATTAGGTTAGCTACTGATAAGCCTACAACTAATAATATATTTAAAAATTTTACTTTTGACTCAATGTTACATCAGAATTGGATTTTTAATGGAGATGACTCAAATGGTTGGCTGTTAGCAAATATAAATCTTAATAAAGGCGGTTATTTAATAACTTAGAAAAAGTATTTCTCTCAGCTGTGATCTCTTTAGAGTTACAATTAATAAATCCTAAGAAAAAATATTACTCTGATATTTCATCTGAGGTTATTGAGTATGCGTGGGGAAATATTAAAGGAGTTAAAGGTAATTATTTAGAGCCATTCAAGAATTTAATAGCTTTTGGCAAAGAAGAAATAAGTCCCTCTGAGTTATGGGTTAAAATAGCTGAGGCTATAAAGGTAGGTAAAGTATCAAATTTATTGTGAGAAAATATTCTAGAAGACTTAAACAAGGCAGGTGTATTACTTTATTATAATATAACTGAAAACTCTGCTATATTATCTGACATTGGATATAAATTTCCTCAAGAAATATTGAATCTTATATTAAACGCAATAGCTCCTGAAGATATCATTAATATTATAAAACATGCTAATTTGGAAAATATTTCTTATGATGTATTAGAAAGTCAAATGGGTGGTGAAGGTTCGGGTATAAATAATTCATTATAAATATTTCTCTTGCTAGTATTGCCGTATAATTTTAAGATAAGTTTGTAACACTTTTCTCGAGCCATGTAACAACGCCAATGTTCGCTTGCAATGACGATTTTAGTATCCACGCAGGTAATGAGAAATATATGAACTTACTTAAAAACATTACGGGAAAGAATTATATAAACGGTGAATTTATAGAGTTCGGGAAGCAAATGTCCGTTATTAATCCTGCGACCTTAAAAGAAATTGCTACAGTTCCGAATTTGGGATTGTCTGAGATTAATTCAGCGATTAATAATACGGTGACTAGTTTTTCTTTATGGTCACAAAGCGCATTTGAAGCGAGAATAGCGATTCTTAGAAGATGGTATAATTTAGTAATCGAAAATATTGAGGAGTTAAGTCATATATTAACCCTAGAGCAGGGTAAAGTACTTGCTGAATCAAAAAAAGAAATTTTATATGGAGCCTCTTTTATTGATTGGTATACATATGCTATACATAATATTCATTCGACTATCAAACCCGGTAAATAGTAAAACTCATAAAATTGTTACGCAATATGATCCTGTAGGACCGTCTGCTGCTATAACTCCTTGGAATTTTCCAAATGCAATGATTACTCGCAAGGTAGTACCTGCAATAGCTGCGGGTTGCAGCGTTATATTAAAACCGTCAAGTCTTACGCCTCTATCAGCTTTAGTACTTGCGAAATTTGCAAGCGATGCCGGTTTGCCTGCCGGAGTATTTAATGTAATTACAGGTAGTTCAGATATTATAGGTAAAGCTTTTTGTGAAGATTTTAGGCTTCGGGAATTATCATTTACCGGCTCTACAAATGTCGGTAAAATTCTATATCAAAATGCCGCAAATACTCTAAAACGTTTATCTTTGGAACTTGGAGGCAATGCTCCTTTCATTATAACGGCAGATAATAATTTAGAGAAAGTAGTAAGTGATTTAGTAATCGCTAAAACTAGAAATAGTGGACAGTCTTGTACTTCACCTAACAGAATATTTATAGAAGAATCTATATATGAAAAATTTATAGAAATTCTAAAGGCTAAATTTACTAAGCTTAAAGCCGGTGACGGATTTGATAAGGAATCGGATGTAGGTCCATTAATTAATTCTGCTGCCATAGAAAAAATACAAAAGTTACTCGCTGATGCACACAGTAAAGGAGCTAAATTAATTTGCGGCGGTAAAGCTGTTGATAATTTTATTGAGCCTACTATTATTATTGACTGTTTGGATAATATGGATATCTTTAGAACAGAAATATTCGGTCCGGTAGTTGCTTGTTATAAATTTAAAGATTTGGATGAAGTAATAGAACGTGCAAATAATACCGAATACGGCTTGCAAGGATATGTATATTCAAATAATATATCCGTGGCACAAATGATAGCGTCTAAGCTTGATTTTGGTATGGTATCGATTAACGACCCGTTACCTGCAAATGTAAAAGCACCTTTTGCAGGACGTAAAGCTTCAGGTTTTGGAGTTGAAGGCTCATTTGAAGGGATATTTGAATATCTAAATACGAAATATATAAATTTACAGAATTAAGAATACCCGCATGGTCCCTTTTATGTTATTCCTGCGAAAGCAGGAATCTAGTAAAGCATATAAAAAATTATTTTATATGCTTATTTTATAAAAAATATAATTCCTTGTAGCAGTATTAAGATTATTTTTTCTGGATTCCCGCTTTCGCGGGAATGACATAGAAAATATAATAATCTAAGTAATAAATAGTAAAAATTATGCTAGTGCTTGTAGATAATATTGAAGTACAAATTGAAAAAATTTATGAAGTATTTGATTTAATAGATAATGAAGGAGCTGATCTTTTGTTATGGGCAGTATCTGATTGTCTTGCCGAGCTATTAGATCAATATAAAGAATCGTTAACAATTGAATATGTTGATCCTTTGATGCAACTAATTAAAAGGTTTGAAGAGCAAAATACTATAATACCCAAAATGCTTAATAATGCTTTAAGCAATATATTATTAATCCTTGAAGATGGATGTAAATCTGAAGAATCAGAACTAATAGAAAATATAATTAATAGTTTAAATACTCTTAATATGTTAGGAGGACATGCATAGTAATCTTCCAAAAATCTCAATAGTTTTACCGGTTTATAATAGAAAGAAGCTATTACCTTTTGCTATTGAGAGCTGCCTTAATCAAAGCTTTAAAGACTTTGAGCTTATTATTATTGATGATTGCTCAAAAGATAATAGCGTTATAGTAGCTAGGACATATGCAGAGCAGGATTCACGTATTAAGGTAATAGTAAATGAGACCAATAAAAGATTACCGGCAAGTCTTAATATTGCTTTTAAAGAGGCCAAGGGGGAGTATTTTACTTGGACTTCAGATGATAATCTTTTCCATGAAAATGCTTTAGAAAAAATGGTTAAGATACTTGATAATTCACCTGAGATAGGGCTTGTATATACTGATTATACTTTGATCGATGACCACGGTAAAGTAGGAATAAGACTTTATCAAGAACCTCCTGAGTTTTTACCGATTAGAGATTGCGTCGGTGCATGTTTCTTATATAGAGCCGATTTAGCAAGGCACGTAGGTGGATATAATGAAAATATGCAGTTAGTGGATGATTATGAATATTGGCTAAGGTTTGGGCTTGTTACGAAATTTGCTTATATACCGGAATCTTTATATTTCTACCGAGTACATGATCAAAGCTTAACAATAGAGCGTAAAGTAGAAGCAAAACAGGCAAAAAGAGTTTTAAAAGAATTATTTAAAGATCAATATATTATTCCTGCTGAGATTAAACCTATAAATGATTTATATAATTGGTTTATTGAAGATAGAAATTTAAGCTCTTATTTTAGGTTATTTAAAATAATTATTTGTAGTCCGATAATTACTATTTCGTATATTATTAAAAATCTAAGAAGAATAAGGTGATATTTTAATGCTTTAATGTCATTCCCGCTTTTGCGGGAATGGCGTAGAGACATAGCACAACATCCTTAAAACAAATGCAAAATCAAGATTTCATATATACACTAAATCCAGAACAGCAAAAAGCAGTTCTTCACACTGAAGGACCGCTTTTATTGCTTGCAGGTGCAGGGACAGGTAAAACAAAGGTACTGACCTCAAGAATAGCTAATATTATTCACCAAAATTTAGCCTCACCTCAAAATATTCTAGCCGTTACTTTTACTAATAAAGCTGCTAAAGAAATGGCTGAAAGAGTTAATAGTCTAATTAATTGTTATGGTCTTAATATAGGCACTTTCCACTCAATGGCAGCTAGGATATTACGTGACCAGATTGAGCATTTAAATCTTGGTTTAAATAATAGATTTACTATTATTAGTCATGATGATCAATTAAAACTAGTGAAAGATATAGTAAAGCTAAAAGATATTGATACTAAAAAATATGCTCCTAAATTGATACATATCATAATTTCTAGATGGAAAGATCAAGGATTATTACCAACTAAACTATCAGTATCAGATACTAATTTACCGCTGCAGAGGGTTGCAAAACTTGTATACGAAGAATATCAGAAAAATTTACTTATTTCTAATGTTTTAGATTTTGGAGATTTGCTACTTTATAATAATGAGCTTTTTATTAAAAACCCTGAAATACTAAGATATTACCAAGAAAAATATCGATATATTTTAATCGATGAATATCAAGACACTAACGTTGTCCAGTATTTATGGGCAAGAATGCTCGCAAGTTTATATAAAAATATTTGCTGTGTAGGGGATGATGATCAATCTATTTATGGTTGGCGAGGAGCAGAAGTCGGGAATATATTACGTTTTGAAAAAGATTTTGCAGGTGCAACAATTATTAAATTAGAGCAGAATTATAGATCAACTTTGCCAATACTTGCCGCCGCTTCCAATATTATCAATAATAATAAAAACCGTCACGGTAAAACCTTATGGACGGATAGGGAAAGCGGTGAAAAGATAAAAATTATCTCTTGTTGGAGTGATAAAGAAGAAGCAAGATATATAGCCGGTGAAATAGATAAGTTAGTGCGAGAAAACCGGTATAATGCCGGCAATATTGCAATATTAGTACGAGCCGGATTTCAAACAAGAAGTTTTGAGGAAGCGTTTATAAATAGTGCTATGCCTTATAAAATTATAGGCGGTTTGCGGTTCTATGAACGTATGGAAATAAGAGACGTGCTTGCTTATATCCGTATATCTTTGAATCAAAATGACAATCTAGCACTTGAGCGTATTATAAATGTGCCGAAAAGGGCGATAGGTGCAGCTAGCTTAAATAAAATTAGAGTCTATGCACTTGAGCGAAATATTTCTAATTTCGCAGCCATTAAAGAAATGCTAGAAATAGGTGAGATTAAAGCAAAATCATATGAAACTCTAAAAGATTTGGTTACTAAAATCGATAATTGGTACGCAAGATTTAGTATAGATGCTCCAATAAACGTAGTTAAAGCAATACTTGATGATTCCGGTTATCTTGAAATGCTTCAAGAAGAAAAAACCGAAGAAGCATTCGGTAGAATCGAAAATATTAACGAAATGCTTAGAGCTATTGCTGAATTTAACGATGTTCATGATTTTATCGAACATTCAAGCTTAGTTATGGAAAATGAAGTGCTTGAAACCAATTACGGTGGCTCTGTTACTATAATGACCCTGCATGCAGCTAAAGGGCTTGAGTTTGACGTGGTATTTTTACCGGGCTGGGAAGAGGGGGTATTTCCGTCTCAAAGATCTCTAGACGAAGACGGCGAAAAAGGCTTAGAAGAAGAACGCCGCATTGCTTATGTCGGCATTACGAGAGCCAAGAAAGACCTCTACATTACTCATGCTGAAAGCAGAAAAATATTTTATGAAATAGTCCGTTCTTACCCTTCAAGGTTCATAACCGAAATCCCTGATGAAATTACGATCAGGACCTCTTCTATGAAAAAATACAATTCTTTTTATAAGTTTTAATTAATTTTCATTCATAAATTTTAAATTGGTTTGCATTCTTTAACTAATTATTATCTAATTTAATTAATAATAATTAATAGAGGAAGTGATATGGCTAAAGATGCTAATAAACCTGAAGGAAATCGTCAGGTTCATTAAGTACAGAAGAATTATATAATAAATTTTTAGGCAATATAAGTAGTATTGATAGTAAATTTAATACTCAAATTAAATTTTTTAAAGATACTTCTGCTCCTCTTAACTATGTTGCCGCTACTAGACAAAATATTTTTACTGCAATAGAATCGCAGTTTGCTCCTTTTAGTACTAATTATTTACCAAATGATGTAGTTCAATCTTTAACTGACACTATATATAACACTCATGATGAAGTAACTAAATTAATTTCGTCGGAAGAGGAAAAAGGAAAATATAGCGTTGCAAATGCTAAAAATGCAGCTGCTTTAAAAGGTTTTGCCAATAGATTTAAGTGAGTCTCAAGTAGAGCAGATGAACGACGAAAAACGTAATGGCTTAAGCGAAGATGAAGTGATGGATATTAAAAAACCATTAGAAAAAGCTATGTTAGAATTAGCTAACCAAAAAATATCTAAAGAACAATATAGAGAGAAATTAATAGATAACCTTAAAGAAAATGTTTCAGAAACAACATTAGGTAACTACAGAAAATTTCTTACTAAAAATACTACCCCTAAACTTGATAAACAAGAGCAAATTAATGATCCAAAACAAGTAGAAGCATTAACACAAGCAGCATTAAAGATAGCTGAATTTTTTAAAATTACTTTTCAAACAAATAAAAACGAAGCAAAAGCTTTATAGTCTATTAATGAGTTAGGAGTAAATGAGCCTAATATAATTAAAACTTTATTACCAGCGATTAGTAAACTACCGCCTGAAAAAATGATAGAGCAAGGTAAAGAAATTATCAAGAATTTTGCCCCATTACTTGAGAGCAGCAATCCTGCACTTTAACGGTACTAAAAGAGTATTAGCAGAGTTAAATCCTGGATATTTAAGGAACACGGATGGGGAGAAAGTATAGCATTAGAATTACAAAGAGTAACCAAACCTAAGCTATGGCAAAGAATAGTAGCAGTTTTTACCGGTACGGATTATGCTCAAAAAAATATAGATAAAGCATTTACTAACTTTGAAAAAAGTAATAGTCTACATATAGAAACGAAAAATTTGTCGGAAGAACTACAAGGAGAAAAACAAGCACCAAATATTGTAAAGCAAAATAAAACAATACCCCAAGGCTATAAGTCTTCTATATCAACCCCTATATCTCATGTTGAAAACCTTAATAAAAGTAGAGAGAGTGGACAATAGTCAGAGCATAGTAAGTAGTGATTTATATGATAATATAGTTGCAAATTTTTAAAAGGTTTGATAATTTAGTTCATTATATCAAATAACTTAATAATGAGTATTATATGGTAGAGATTATAACTAATATAGATGATACTATTAAAAAAAACGATGAGGTGACTGAGATATTGGCTGCAGTAAAAGCTAAAATAGTTGATATAAAAAACGTAGATAGTAGATTAGATACTTTGAATAAAAATATTGTTACTCCCGATCCTATTCAACAATATTTACAATCTGAAGAATATATCACTAGTACGCTTGAAGTACTTGCCAGTAAAATTATTAGTAAAGTTGTAGAAAATAAAGATATACAAAAATTAGTAGATAACTTGCATATCAATTTAGGACAAGATATAAAACTAATACCTAGTGTCGCAGATAAGCTAAAGTTTGATGTCGCAAGGGCTGAAGCAGCACTTAAGGGTTTTGTACTTCCTCTAAATAAAGGAGGACCTTTTGATGAATTATCATTGATGGGTATAGAAGATGAAGAAGAAATCTTTGCCAATCCTATAAGAGCAACTAAAGAAGCATTAATAGCCGTAAGCGGAAAGTCTATACCTAAAGAGCAATATGCACAGGCTGTAAAAGATCAAGCTATAGAAATCTTAAAACAAGATCCTAAAAACACTCCAGACAAACTTGAGAAATATGAAAAATTTATTATTCAAGGAGATCAAAACCAGAAATTTAATAAAGATAGTAAGCAGTTTATCCCAAGAGTAAATCAATTATCTCAAGTGGAATTTAAGGAATTACAAAAGGCAGCCACTTATACGGTGCAGCAGATTAGTAATAGATTAGAAAAAAATAATAAAATTAGTAAGCAATTAGAACAAACTATTATACTTACTAACTCATCAGGCATAAAGAATCCTGAAATAATAAGGGAATTAAATAAGTTAGATTCTACTTATCTAACTGAGAATAGTACTAAAATAGCCACTGAATTAAAAGATATTAATGATAGGGGTACTTCTTTATGGGAAAAATTTAAGCAGATATTTACAGGTAGAAACTATTTGGAAGAAAGATTAGGAAAAGTTGTAGATAAATATATTACTCTGAGTGATGGATATGTAGTGAAGACAATTAATGATAAAATCTTTTCAAGCGCTTTAACAAATTCTGAAATTACTGCAGGTCTAACAAAATTTTTAAATGAAAATAAAGATAAAGTAGCAACTAATCCTGAATTTAAAAATTTAATTTCTGTTACGGGTGAGCCTATTATAGTTCAACCGCAACAAGTTAATAATTTTAATTTAGCGGAACTCAGAAAAATCAATCCAATAGCATTTGATAAAACCATATTTGAAGATTCAATAAAACTAAGAAGTTCTAATATAAAACTTCCGCAAATCACTCCTAATACTTCTACTAAAAATCAAGAAGCAGTAAGAAGAAAGGGTTAAATTTTAATATAACTTCATCATTGTGAGGAGGCTTTGTTACATTGCTTCTATGTCATTCCCGCGAAAGCGGGAATCTAGATTTTTTAGAGTCACCCCGTGGCGTGACCACGGGGTCTTGTATCACCAGCTGAGTCCTAAGATACCGCGATCAAGTCGCGGTATGACATTAAAGGTTACTAGATTGCTGCTTTCGCAGAAATGACATCAGAACATAAAGATTTAGGTGAGATGCTTAAATACTCCTCTTTCCATAATTCATTATAAAGAATAGGATCGATATTACCGCCTGAGATTAGTACTAGTAATTTTTGAGGTTTGGATTGTGTTTTTAAAAAATTTACCACTGAAACCATGTTTATACTACTTGACGGCTCGCATATTACTTTAAGTAAATGAGTAAGCCACGCCGTCCAGTAATATATTTCATGTTCTTCTGCTAAATAAAAATCATCAAGTTTTTTCAGATATTCAAATGTACGAGCTGATATACTCAAGGTTTTAAGACCGTCCGCAATAGTATTCGGAGCATAGTTAAATCTATATGTTTTATTATCTTTAACAGATAAATAAGCATCATTGGCATTTAAAGGTTCTGAACCTATTAACAAGCTTGTCGGTGATATTAATTCCTTGGCAAGATATGCGCCGGAAATTAAACCACCGCCGCCGCAAGAGGCAAAAATAGCATCAGGACTAAAACCTAGCTGCTGTAATGCTTCATAGCATAACGTGCCTGCTCCTGCTATTGTAGAATCACTATCGGAAGGATGCATATAGTAAAATCCTTGCTTTTCATCTTCTTTTGCTTTTTCTTCCGCTTCTTGTCGAGTATATGTATATATAACTTCACCGCCGTAATAAAGAGCTGCTTGCTGTTTTACTTTTGAAGTATTTAACGGTAAATAAATCCTTGTTTTAATACCGAATAATTTACTCGCATAAGCAAGACCGATTCCATGGTTACCCGTACTATAACCGACTATTTTATCAGGTAATTTTCCTTGCTCTTTTAATTCTAATAAATGATTTAATACGCCTCTAACTTTAAATGCACCGGTTTTTTGTAATGATTCAACCTTAAAAAAAATCTCATGACCGAGCATCTCATTTAAGCTTTCAGAGTGAACGATCGGAGTTAAATGTAGATATTGTTTTATTCTATTATGTGCGGCTGCTATATTTTGAGGAGGTTGTAGTAATAAATTCATAAATATAATTAATAATGGTAGCTTGAAATCAGGTTGATACTATATTATATAGTTAATAATTAGAAATTTTAAAAGGTTTTAATTGATGAATAAAAAATCCCTTCCGTTAATGGCACTGAGAGATATGGTAGTATTCCCGGGAGTGATTGCTCCTATTTTTGTGGGTAGGCAAAAATCGCTGCAAGCACTCTCTCATACTACCATTTCTGAGGAGGATAATAGTAAATATATTTTAGTAACTTTACAGAAAAAATTTGATCAAGAAAACCCTAGTACACACGAACTTTATAACATAGCTATACTTGCCAAGATTATCCAAATAGTGAAGCTGCCTAATAATACGGCAAAAATCTTAATAGAAGCAGTAGCAAGAGTAAAGCTAAGCAATATCAAAGGCGAGGGAGCTTTTGAAGCAAATTACGAAATTATTCCGGATGAAGAAATATTTGACGTTAATAACATGCGTTCACTCGTTGATAATGCAGTACAACTATTTAGTCAATATGCGATTAATGATAAGAAAGTTAATGCAGAAATTATTGAAACTATCAATAAAGAAATAAGTAATAGTACTAATTTCATAGATATTATAAATATATTAGCCTCACATTTGATAACTTCACTTGAGGCAAAGCAGCATTTATTAGAAGAAACTAGTCCTTTTAAGCGTATCACTACGGTTATTAGTACGCTTACTTCCAATATAGTAAATTCAGAAACCGAGCAGGCATTGCAGCAAAGAGTAAGAAAGCAAATCGAAAAAACGCAGCGTGATTATTATCTGCACGAACAAATGAAAGCTATTCAAAAAGAGCTTGATGAAGATAAATCAGAACTTGCCGATATTGAGAAAAAAATTAAAAGTTTAAAATTATCAAAAGAAGCAAAAGAAAAAGCTGAGGCTGAACTTAAGAAACTCCGTACCATGAACCAAATGTCAGCGGAGTCGGGAGTAACGCGTAACTATCTTGAGACATTGCTTAGCCTACCTTGGGGTAAGTATAGTAATAGCAAAATAGATATTAACCAAGCAGAGAAAATTTTAAATCGTGACCATTTTGGACTCGAAAAAGTTAAAGAACGAATTATAGAATATTTAGCGGTATTACAGCGTTCAAGTAAAATTAGAGGACCTATATTATGTTTAATAGGTCCGCCAGGGGTCGGTAAAACTTCACTTGTAAAATCTATTGCCGAAGGAATGAGCAGAAAATATACTAAACTTGCGCTCGGCGGTGTTAGAGATGAAGCAGAAATCAGAGGGCATAGAAAAACTTACCTTGGATCAATGCCTGGTAAAATTTTAGGTCAACTTAAGAAAGTTAAGACTAGTAATCCTGTAATGCTGCTTGATGAAATCGATAAAATGAGTTCTGATTTTAGAGGTGATCCGGCATCCGCTTTGCTTGAGGTATTAGACCCTGAGCAGAATAGTCACTTTGTTGATCATTATCTAGAAGTAGAATATGATCTATCAAATGTAATATTTATTGCTACTGCTAACTCTCATGATTTACCTAGAGCTTTAAGTGATAGAATGGAAAAAATATATATTTCCGGTTATGTAGAGGAAGCAAAGCTCCAAATTGCCAGAAATTATTTAGTTCCAAAACAATTTAAAATGCATAAAATCAAAAAAGATGAAATTACTATATCCGAGACAGCAATTTTGGATTTAATTAGATATTATACCAAGGAATCAGGTGTAAGAGCTTTAGAGCGTGAAATAGGGGCATTAACTAGAAAAGCATTAAAGCAGATTTTAGCAGATAAAAGTGTTAAGCATATCGCCATAGATAGTAATAATCTTGAAGAATTTTTAGGAGCTAAGAAATATAATTTCGGGCTTGCCGAGACAGAAGATCAAATAGGAAGTACTACGGGACTTGCTTACACTGAAGTAGGCGGAGAGCTTTTAACTATAGAGGCTTTAGCATTTCCAGGGAAAGGTGAAATAAAGACCACCGGAAAACTTGGTGATGTTATGAAAGAATCGGCAATGGCTGCCTATAGTTGTTTTAGAAGCAGAGCAACAAATTTTGGATTAAAGTACGACAATTATAAAGATTTTGATATTCACATTCACGTACCAGCTGGAGCTATTCCAAAAGATGGACCGTCTGCCGGCTGTGCTTTGTTTACGACTATTGTTTCGTTGATGACTAAAATACCCGTACATCATACTGTAGCAATGACTGGTGAAATTACTTTAAGAGGCAATGTTTTACCTATAGGTGGTCTTAAAGAGAAGTTACTTGCTGCAAGTAGGGGAGGTATTAAAACCGTGTTGATTCCTGAAGAGAATGTCAAAGATTTGAAAGATATACCGCCAAATATAAAAGAAAGCCTAGAAATTATATCTGTATCAAATATTGATCAAGTACTTAAGCATGCTTTGGTAGGAATACCGATAAATAAATAGAGATTTGTTAATAGTCAAAATATCATATATTAAATTAATGCAAGCTATAGTAAAGTAATTCTTTTTGACTTTTCAATCAAAATGCGATTTTTCTTGCTTAATTCCTGACTATCTTTATTATAAGCTTTCTTCCTTACGCCTGTCACTAAATTGGGCTGAATTGACTATATTGTTGCGTGGATCAATTTCACCTCTGTCATCCCTGTGGCTTGACCACGGGATCCAGTTAAAAATACTAATAATTTTAGTATTCTTTATTGTTTTTATGGACCCCGCGTGGGGGGGGTGACACAGTAATGCTGCTACTACTGCGGCAGCTACTCAAAGCGGCTTATCCGAGGTAGTAAAATCCATGCCTACAATAAAAGACAAAACAGCTTAGTTTATCTTTCTGCTTTCCAACTTTCATTGAGAAATTCCTTTAACTTAATTCTAAATACATAATTAAATTTCTACACTACCAAGTAACAATATTTTTTTGGTACAGCATCGTTCAGAAAGCTTGATACAAGTGAATTTTCTGACATTCGCCTTTGCTCACGTACTTTTGTACGTTCCGCAGGCTCAGTCGTCAATTCATCTTGTCTAAAGCTTTCTGAATCTAGCTCTATCTGCTTCTATTTTATTGTTGTAAAAAAGTTGCTACAAATTATTAATTAAATGTATTGGGGTTAATATTAATGAAAGAATCAAAAATATTAAGAAAATTTTTAGCAACGGCATCATTACGCAGAACATTATTCACTAGCTCTAATACTGCAGGAGCAACAATTCCTAATCTCGGTAGCGTAAGCTTGAGTACCGGTGCTGGTCTTGTAGGAGGAGTATTGAATAATGGCAATATTATTCAAATAGCGGTTGGAGGGTTTGGAATTAAAATATCGGCAGATAAAGCAAATGCTGTTATTGGCGGGATAAATACATTAATAGCACTACCTGCTTTTGGTGGGGTTGAGGTAAGTCAAAATGTATCAATAGGTGCTCTTAGTGCAACAGTAGGTCTTACTCCTAATTTCGGTCCTCTTAAATTTATTAATAATAATGTTACGTCAATTATTACCGGAGTCGGTAATCAAACATTTAGTAATATAGATTTCGCCGGTAAGAATTCTACTTTACAAATTAATAACGGTCTAAATATTACAACTCAGATAGATAATACGGTAGCTGGCAATAACGGTACAATAACATTTGCAGGTACGGGTACTATATTAAATCACACAGGTCTAACTAACTCTCTTTCCGGAATAAATGTAGGAAACGGGGAAGCACAGATTTATATGCCCAGAGCAGGTAATATTACAATTAATGCTGCAAATATAAATCTTACTAACAATAACCCTATACTTACTCTTTTTGATAGTAATATAACAACGTTAACGGGTAATATAAATAATACTACCGGCATTGACGGTCAAGGGATACTAAATCTAGCTCATGATCTTGGTAGTAGTAACATAATAACAGGCGATATAGGTAATATAGGCTCATTAGCCGCAGTAAATGTTTTACTTGGGTCGGCAACACTTAATTCTACAATATTAAAAGCTACTAATATTAATTTACAATAGTAATACGTCCGTACTTAATTTAGATGACGACATAACGGTTACGGGTAATATAGACGGTGCTAACGGAGTAAACGGTACATTAAATTTTATAGGGAATGCTACACTTAACAGAAATATAAATAATTTCAATATACTTCAGTGTAATGGAGGTAATGGTAAGACTCTTGATTTACAAGGTAATACTACGGTAAATAGTATTGTTTTTGCAGATAGTGTTTTAGCTTCGGGAACTATAAGTGTTAACGGTCTATTAGATGTAGGAGGTATTACTTTTAATAATAGTAATGCTAGGCGGCGGTACTTTTTAATAATAAATACCGAAAATACAATCAATGTTGCATTATTAAACGCTATAAAAGCAAAAATACAAATAAATGCTAATTTAACAATCAATGATCCAAGTGCCGGAGATGTAGGTGATATTAGAATAGCGGATAATACGACATATACAATAGATGCAGCAAATGGGAATGTAAATTTGCTAAATAACGGTGCTAAGATAATATTTGAAGGACCAAATTCAGAATTAGATTTAGTGAATACTAGTAACATACATGATAGGCAATTTACCTTATATAATAATTTAAACAAATCTGGCAATGATGAATATGGAATAGTGAGAATAGGAGCAATCACAAAATACCTAACTATAGCAAATAACGGTGGACCTTATACTATAGGGCAGGATAATACCCATCGCCTTAAGAATTTCATAGTAGACGGAGCAGGTGATGTTGTAGTCGATAATACGGTATTTACGAAGTTACTTAGTATGAACAGCAGGTAACATTTAACCAAGCTTTAGACCTAGGAGCGGGTGGTAACATATTATTTAGAGCAGATGGTGAGTTAATAGTAAATGGTATGACCAGTTCAGTTACAACCTCTGCAAATAACCAAGGAACACTGACAATACAAAGCGGTAATGTTAACGGTATGATTGGAGCTAACGGCAGCAGCTTAAAATTCGTAAATATCGGAGTAAACCCCATTACGTTCTCAGCTAATGTATTTGTTCCCGTAGCTTTAAATAAGAATGGCTCTATCTTAGCTTTAGCAGATGGGGTTACGCTAACCGGAGCAGTGACAACTACTGCCGGAGACGGAAGCGGTAAGTTAATATTTGCAGGTGATGGAACGGTAACAGGTAGCGTAGGAGCAAATGGAGCAGTACTTAGCACCGGTGGTGTGAATTTTATAGGTGACGGTAATGTAACTCAAAATATAGGTACGGATGCTGCAAATAGCCCTGCTAATATAAATATCCCTAACTTTACTTAATTCAGTAATATCCATTGCGGCAATTAATTTTTGTGCTTCTGCGGTATTTTCTTTCTGTATAGTTCTTATTAATGCTTGATTTGAGGGTTGAAACCATCTAAACATAATTATTTTCTTATTAAATTCTATAAATTTTAATATTTTATTAAAAATGAGTTTATAGATAGAATCATAACAAGAAGTTTTAAGAAAACAATAGAAATTTAACTAAAAGTGCAAATAAATGAGTTGAGGTTGCTTTAAGGAATATACAAAGTTAGTTTTTTATAATATTTAAAATTCGGAATTTAAAAGAGTTTAATATAACAATTAAAATAAAAGGCGAATAAAAGGAGCATATGGATTTTTTAGAAAACGACGGGAAATCCCGAAACCCTGAAAGGGCTTGGCGAGAGCGACGGGACTCGAACCCGCGACCTTCTGCGTGACAGGCAGACGCTCTAACCAACTGAGCTACACCCCCTTATATACCCTTCTGCTTTTAAGAATTGCTCTTTCATTTTATCAAGGATTGCATCCTCATCTATTAAGTATAGGCTGCGGGTGCTCACCTCTCAAAATAAAATTCAATTCTTGAAATCATTTGAGGATACATAAAAGATAACAATGTATATAACAATTCTTCTATTTCTGCAAGAGTAAAATATCGTATTTTATCAAAAAATATACAGAACCTAACGTTTAGATTTTATAGCTTATTCCTTATATTATAATTACTAGATATCTCTATTAATCCAAATTAGTCACTACTAGTTGAAGCCTTGAAAATTATTATACTTTTTAAGGACTTTATTAAAAAAGAAAAACCTATTGGTTACATTTATATTAATAAAAATCCTACTTTATTAATAATTATTAGAGGTTTTATATGACTAAACCATATGTCATTAAATTAACTACTCCTTTTGAGCGTATTAAACTTTATAATCCTATACTTGATATTGCTCTTAGAAGTGCTATTATTATGCAGGCAATAATAGATGCAACTAATACTTCTACCAAGAAAGAGGCAACAAAAGCAGAATATAACGCTAAAAAATGGCTTTTTGAAAATAATGAAAATTTTAATGCTACCTGCCTAGAAATCGGCATTGAGCCTAATTATGTAAGAAAGACTGCTAAAAAACTAATTAAATCGCAACAAAATAAGGATAAGCGTCCTAAACTCTGCGGCTAAAGTTTAAATAAATTAATTTGTAATAAAACTTGAAATTACTCTAAATATAAATTAATTGTATAGGTGTTACTTAGTAACGCCTATATATTAATTATTTCAGATTATAAAGGTTATTTATGATTATTTCAGTTTCAGGTCAACATATTTCTATCGGTAATAATTTACAAGAATATTCAAAAGAGAGGGCTACGCAAGTCGTTAAAAAATATTTTACCGATATAATAAATATAGGTATACATTTTTCAAAAGAGGGAATTAACTTTAAATGTGATATTATAGTAAAATATGGCTTAGGTAAACATAATATAGTCAAAAGTAATGATAGTTGTAGCGATATATATGTAGCTTTTGATAAAGCTATGTCAAAACTAGAAAAACAGCTTAGAAAATATAAATCAAAATTCAAAAATCATCATGCGGGTAAAGTAAAAATATCAGAAATTGCTTACGAAGGTACCAAATATATTATTAATCCGCAATCTGATAGTGAAACCTCTAACGCCAAAGATAATGATAATCCAGCAATTATCGCTGAAAAGCCTGTAGAAATATTAAAATTATCAGTAAAAGAAGCGGTAATGAAAATGGATTTAGAAGATTTACCCGCAGTAGTATTTAAAAATATAAATAATGATCGTATCAATATAGTTTATTATCGTAAAGACGGTAATATTTCTTGGGTAGATTATAATTAATGCTCATTATCCCTTACAAAGGAGTTACGCCAAGAATCGATAAAAGTGCATATATTGCCGAAAGCAGCTCTTTAATAGGAGATGTTGGAATAGGTAGTAATTCAAGCATTTGGTTTAATACGGTTCTTAGAGGCGACGTTGAATCGATAAAAATAGGAAATAATACTAACTAACGTACAAGACGGTAGTGTAATTCATACTTCAAGATTTAACGGACCGGTAGAAATAGGCGATAATATAACTATCGGTCATCTCTCTCTTATTCATGCCTGTACAATACATAATAATGCTTTTATCGGTATGAGTGCTACGATAATGGATTATGCAGTAATAGAAGAATATGCTTTTATTGCTGCAGGAAGTCTTATCCCGCCAAAGAAGATAATTAAATCTCAAGAATTGTGGATGGGATCTCCTGCAAAATTTGTTAGATATTTAACCGATCAAGATTTAGAATATATGCAAGATAATGTAAGAAATTATGTAGAACTTGCAAATGTTTATAAGATACTCGTTTAATTTGAAAAATTGGCGTCGTCTATCTACTTTTCACTTATCAAGAGTATATAAGGAATCCTTAAATGCCTTAACCGTATTTTTAAGTAAAAATGCAATAGTCATCGGTCCGATGCCGCCTGGGACGGGAGTAATATATTTTACTTTAGACTGAACATTTTCAAAATCAACATCACCGATAATTTTATTGCCGCTAATTCTATTAATGCCTACATCAATTACTATAGATTCAGGATTAAAATATTCTGCAGTTAATTTTAAAGGTGAGCCTATTGCAGCAACGACAATATCGGCTTTAGAAGTAATAGAGCTTAAGTTATGTGTCTTAGAATGACAAATAGTAACGCTGCAATTTTCTTTTAACAGTAAAGCACTTAAAGGTTTTCCTACTATATTTGAGCGTCCAATAATTACAACGTTTTTACCGGTTAAATTAGGTTTGTATTTTTTTATAGCTGCAAGACAACCAAGAGCAGTGCAGGGAATAAAGCCTTGACTAATCCCGCTATGTAAGTAACCGACATTTAAAGGGTGGAAACCATCGATATCTTTAGAAGGTGATACTGCCGATAAAATTTTATTTTTATCTATGGAGCTTGGCAAAGGAAGCTGAACTATAATTCCTGAAATCTCGTTATCAAGGTTTAACTCATTGATTTTTGATATTAAATCATTAGTATGAATAGTAGTAGATAGATTTACTAATAAAGTATAAATTCCTATTTTATGTGCATTTTTTATTTTGTTTCTTACATAAATAATGCTTGCCGGATTATCGCCTACTAGGACTATAGCAAGCTTCGGTGAAGCGTTGGTTTGGCTTGTAAGTTCTTGAATTTCTAGCTTTAAGTCTGCTAGTATCTCATTGGCTAATGCTTTACCGTCAATTATATTATTCACTCTTATTTTTGTCTCCGTTCAGTTTTAACGTCATTGCGAGGAAATTACGTAAGTAATTGACAAAGCAATCTCAGGAGTTTGTTATTGTTTCATGAGATTGTCACGCTCTCTACGGTTACTTGCAATGACGATCTCTTTATTTAGTAACGCTCTTACTTCTTTTCCCCGTATTTGGTAGTAGAATACTCAAAATGTAGAGCCTTGCCGTCAAATACTCTACTATAAACATGATGAAGACTGCTTGCTGCTTCAGCAAAACCCGTAAGAATCAGCTTAAGCTTACCGACATAATGAGCAATATCGCCAATGGCGTAAATACCTTCTATATTAGTTTGATAATAGGAAGAGTCTACTTCAATATGGTGAAGCTTAACATTTAAACCCCAATTTGCTAAGCTACCTAAATCTTGTTTTAAACCAAAAAAAGGTAGTAATATATTGGCATCCAATTTGCGAGTATTATTTTGTAAATCTTTAACTATAACCGATTGAAGTTCACTATTATTACCATCTAAAGCATTTAATTGATAACCGGTTACTAACTCGATTTTATCGGTTTCTGCAATATGCCTTAATTGCCTTACGCTTTCAGGAGCTGCTGTAAATTTATCCCGCCTATGTACTAAATATATTTTATTTGCAATATCTGAAAGAGAAATAGCCCAGTCAACAGCCGAATCCCCGCCGCCTGCTATAACTATATTTTTACCCGCAAATTTGCTTTTATCATTGATGAAATAAAAAACCGACTTGCTTTCAAAATCTTCAATATTCGCAAGGGGCGGTTTGTTTGGACCGAATGAACCTGCTCCTGCTGCAATAATAATAACTTTGCTTTTAATAAGAGTGTTCTTTGAGGTTTTAATTTCAAAAAAATCATCTTGTTTATTTAGCTCTATAGCTTGCTGATTTAAATGATATATAGGGTTAAAAGGAGCTGCTTGAAGTTCTAACTGTTTTATTAGCTCTTCTGCTGCAATTTTAGGATATGCCGGTATATCGTAAATAGGCTTTTCAGGATATAAGGTAATACACTGACCGCCGATGACTTCTTGTGCATCAATAACATGACATTTCATGCCAAGCATTCCTGCTTGAAAAACTGCAAATAATCCAACCGGACCGGCACCTATTATTACAACATCAGTATTATACATACTTTTTATATTTAAATTTTAAAAAGGATTTTATTGGATATTGAGGAAATAATCAATGGTTATGTGAGTATATTTATAGAAATCCAACACTTTCGCAGGGGGATTTTTAAAAACTGTCGGATATTATACTAGACGAGATGCATTTAAAGGTTGTGCTGCATTCCACTTTTCTTCTACGGGTTCTTAATATATCCGCTTTTATCTCGGCTTTGTTTTTTAGCATACCGAATAATGAGATTTTTTAGTATTTATAGGTAATATTTGTGCTACTTCCCTATCTCTTTTGGTAATTATAATAGATTCTTTATCTGTTTGTAATTTTTCTATTATTGCAAGGCAATGAGATTTAAATTGACTGATTGCTATTTTAATAGTTATTTTATAACCTGCAAAAAATAAAAGTATCATTATACTATAATAGTCAAATAAAGTGGTCAATTATATTTCTATTTATAGCTAATTTGGGTTATATTCATTATATCTTAATGTAAAAAATAAAATTTAAAGAAAAACCAAAACAAATTCTGTGGGGAAAATATCATCAATTCATATTTAAATATAACCATTTCTTAAACTAGCCTTGTAAAATCGTTAAACTTTGTAAAAGATTAATAATAGAAATTAATTATTTTTATTATAAATTATGAAAATTAAGATTCTACGAAATATTATCGGTTTTATTATATTATCTTAACTATAAGTACGGGCAATAGTTTTGCCTCCTCCGCTAATGCTTTTTTCCTTGTTAGTGCGACGGTTTTACCGTCTTGTATAGTTACGGCTACTCCTTTAGCTTTCGGTACGTATGTTCCAACTGTCGACGCTCTGCAAACAAATACAATTATAATAAAGTGTACTTTAGGTACTAATTATACTGTGTCATTAAATGCCGGTACTGCACCTGCTGCTACAACTAGTACCCGTAAAATGACTGGTCTTGTTAACACTACTAGTTATTTACCTTATAATCTTTACTCCAATGCAGGGAGAACACAGAATTGGGGAAATCACAGTCAAGTGACTGGGTAATTGGAACAGGACTAGATCAAACGCTCACAATATACGGCAAAATACCTCAAGGAGCAAATGTTCCTTCCGATACTTATAATGATACAATTACAGTAACCCGTGGCATATTGATATTATGAAAAAATATTTTTTAAGATTTCTACCTATCCTATCTATATTCTTGACTTTTAATTCTTTTGCCAGTGCCACTATCGTACCTGTCAATATAGAGATAAACAAAGGTAATAGAATAGCAACTATGACGATGCAAAATAATAATTATGCACCTAAAAAGGTTCAATTAATTCTTTTAAAGCGTACATATAAAAATGGTATAGAAGAATATAAAGAAACTAAAGATTTAGTGGCAACTCCGGTAACATTTACCTTACATGATGGTAAAATACAATTGATACGGGTAGCTTTAAAAAACACACAGAATTATTCTACTAAAGCAAAAGACTATAGAATTTTTATAAAAGAATTACCTTGTAGAGTGAAGTTAGAGAATAGTATTACCTCCACCGTAGATCTTGTTGTTCAGCATAGTATACCTATAACAATATCAGGTTAAAAACCTTTAACACTAAATAAATTAAAGCAATGTGCTTTTTAAATACAATAATATCAGTTTTTATAGGTATTATTTTTTTATACCGGTGAGTTTTGCAGATGGAGTTATCTCTGAATCTCTTGGCGATACTTTGCCTTGAATCGCAGCGGATACAAACGTACATGAGGATCAGGAGTTAGGGTTATTGCCCCAATTACTTCTAGCAGTAGAATTTGAGAATAGCGCTAATGAAATTGCGGGTGAGAGTGAATTGATTGTTTCGTTAAAAGTTAATTATACCGAAACCGATATATTGCCGACTATAGTGCAAAACGCTCAAGGTCATTATTTAATTCCTCTTGAAGATATAGAACATTTTGATGTTCAAGAAGCTTATCTTAAGCAGGGTTTAGTGAATTATCATGATACTGCATATATTAATTTAGATTTGCTTGAGGGTACTAAATATGATTTAAACTTTGAGAATTTAGATTTAAATATTACTTTTCCAGCAGAAAAAATGCAACCTCAATCATTTGATGCTTCGGGTGGTCCTATGAAGAACGTCGATACTAAACTTATTAGTGGGGTATATTTAAACTATGATGTGACTCTTAGTCCAAATGATGATATTAATTATTTAGCCGGAGTAGAAGAACTCAATTATTTCACTGAAAACGGTGTATATAGTTATAGTTTCTTATTTCAAACTGAAGCCGTTAAATCAAATTTTTCTAAAATCACAAATACCACAAAAAACCAAAATAAATTTACACGTTTAGACACAAATTGGACATATGAGAATGTGGATAAGATGACTAATTGACGGGTAGGGGATAGCATAACTAAAGTGTCTTCTTGGTCTAATTCAACTAGATTTGCCGGTATTCAGTATGCTACTAATTTTGCAGTTAGACCGAATTTAGTTACCTATCCGTTACTGGATTTTAGAGGGAAATCAGAACTTCCAAGCAGTATAGAGATATTTTCAAATAGTATACCTATATATAATGCTAAAGCTCATATTGGGGATTTTGATATAACCAATATTCCAGTTATCACCGGTAGAGGTGATTTAATAGTTAAAACGCAAGATATAACCGGTAAAGTTCAGACAATTACTATTCCTTATTACGCATCATCGAGTTTATTACGTCCCGAGCTTTCACATTTCTCTTACGAAGCAGGTTTTCAAAGACAAGATTTTACTATATATAGCAATGCTTATAAATATTTAGTTCTAAATACTGATTATATGCTTGGTATGAATGATTATTTAACAAGCGGCGGACATTTTGAATTTTTAAAAAATAATGGAGTAGTAGGGGTAACTAATAATTTAAAAATCGAAAATTTTAGCATTATAGGCATTTCAGCTGCAAATAATATCAAAAATTTCGGTCGCTCTCAAAGAATTAATTGCGGCTATACTTATGAATCGGAATATTTTGATATTAATAGTAATTTAGATTGGAATAATAGTAATTATCAGGACGTATATAACTATCCCGATAAAATTTTCTCAAGTTTAAATTATCAGATTTCAGCTAGCTGCGGTAATACCGATTGGTTTCTTAAGTTTTACTATAGGTACCGATTTAAACAGTAAACGTAAAAATAATTTTGCCTATATACCCATTTAACTTAAATTTAGATTCCAATAAAAGCATTTCATTAACCGATTTATATCAAAATAAATATCATACGAAGCAACTTGGTGTTTCCTCGCCGATTACTTCAAATATGGGATGGGGATATAATGCTAACCTGATCAAGACTAAAGCTACAAATTACAATGTACAAGTTAACCGTAACGGTAAAAATAATGATATTGGAGTTTATCTGCAGAACAATGATACCGAAATAATGAAACAGTTTAATATCACAGGAGGAATTTTCTCTATTGATAAAAGCTATTATGCGACAAGACCGATTAACGGAGGTCTTGCTTTGATTAAAGTAAATAGTTTAAAGAATGTCGGGGTTTATAATAATAATCTATTAGCGGGTGATACCGATGATAAAGGTAAAATGCTTGTACCTAACTTAACACCGTATGTTCCTTCCGAAATAAGACTAGACGATGAAAATCTACCTCTTAATACAGAGTTTGAAGAAATTGCTTTGAAAGTTGCTCCAAAAACAAAATCAGCGGTATTATTAGACTTTAATATTAAAATAATTAAAAGCATTGAAATGACAGTATTTGATAGTAATAAACATTTTATTCCATTTGATAGTACGTGAGTATTGAAGGTTTAGATGAAGAAATATTTGTAGGCTATGACGGTAAGATATATATTAATGATATTAAAGTTAAACGGTTCTATTTGTGACGAGAATGAGGAGAATAATAAATGTTGTCATTTTAGCGTACCGGTTAATGGAGATTTGAATGACCCTGTAATTGATTTAGGCGAAGCAATATGCAAATGAAGACTTTATTGTTACTTCTGTGTGGACTAAAAAACGCTCCGTTGTCATACCATGGCTTGACCACAGTATGACAAATACTTTTTAAGCAATGTCAAGAAATCAATAATAATATTATTAATCAACATGATTATATCAGGAAATGCTATGGCGTTACTTGCAACATGTAATCCGTCAGTTCCAACCGTAAATTTCGGTAGTTTTAATGTCGGTGCCGTTAGCACAACTTCCGTTACTGCTTCAGTTACTTGTAGTGCTTTATTATCACTACTTGTTAGCTATACCGTAACTTTTAGTACGGGAGCTGCTAATATTTATAACCCAAGAAATATGATTAATGGGGTACGTAGGCTGAATTATAATTTGCATAAAGATACCGGTTTTACTTAAATCCTCAGTAACGGTACTAGTAGTACTGTAACATTTACCGATAGCTATATACACTGGGTCTTGAACCGGTCACAAAAAACTATACCGTATATGCACGCCTGTCGTCACAACCTCTTGCCGGCACGTTTCAAGACACTATTACCGTAACCCAGCCATAGCTATATAATAAAAAATCTTTAAAATCAAAATTCTTCAGCCTAGGTTCTAACTTTGTTGCTTGCATGGATTGACTCCTAGGATGCTAGACATTGCTGTCCGGTATTATGAAGCTGTATTTTTATTATAATATCAAAAACAATTTAAGTTTTATATTACTATAACTACATTTAGTATTTTGTAGTTACTTAATATTTTTAACTTAAATAAAGGTCGAATTTATGAAAAATGAAGAACAACACAATCAACCAACTCCAAAACATGGTCGAATAATATTCCCACTTTACACAATGGGAAAAGTTTGTGTAGATAAGAAGCCAATAGATGAAGAGTGGAAACTTAACGAATTTGAAACAGGGAAAGGGAGTGATGAGCGTTTTGGAAATGATGTCGCAGGGGAACCGCTACCACTAGATGGGCATATTCTTAATGGTGGGCGTACAAATGATACAGATTGGGTAAATGCTACTAATGAAGCAATAAGAGTGGAATTAAAAGATCCAACGTTTAACTGGATAAACTGTGCTATATCATTAGAGGGTGAGAAAAAACTTACAATAGAATGGGATTATACTGCGTCACATAAAACTCGCGGTTATATAGTGCAAATGACAAAGGCAGAGTTTACCTTTGAAAATAGACTGAAACACGATAATTTAGAAGAAATTTATAGTGAACTTTCTAATAAATTTCCTTACTGGGATCATACATTAGCTCCTTCTAAAATGATGGAAGTAACTTTTCCAGATAGAGAGCCAGGATATTATGTTGTAGAAGTTGATTGGATAGTAGCCGACACACCACGTTTATTGAATCGTTTATTGTTGAATATATAAGGATGAGGTTACACCGATAGGTCTTAATACGAATGATGGAGAATGTCTTTAACGTTATTCCCGCATAGATAAGGTCTTGTTGCATGGATCGGTTTTCTTTCTGTTACGCTGTGACTTGATCGTGAGATGACAGAGATGGAATCGATCCTTAAACTTATGTCTACGCGAAAATGCAACCGGGAACCACGCAACGTTGCCTTACTTCTGCAAGATAAGACTGCTTGTACCTTAAGAAAGCATAATATTTGTAAAAACAATTCTATATAGTAATCAAGAGTGATTTGTGTCAAGTCGAAAATCTAAAAAAAAATAAATATTTATATTGAATAAATTATTATTCTCGTGTCTACTTAGTGAAGATTCTATACCCTGAATATGGTGTCATTTTTTCAAAATAAGCATTATAAATAACGCCTACAACCCCATTAGTACCTATAATGAACACGCTTAAAAAAAATAAATTTCAAATAACTATAAACAACAACCATAACAATTTACTTACTCCTTTCGGTAAAGCTATTCTGCGAGATCGATATCTTATGAAAGGTGAGGATTTTCAAGATTTATTTGCAAGAGTTTCTAGTTATTATGCCGAAAATAAACAGCATGCTCAGAAGTTATATGAATATATGAGTAAAATGTGGTTTATGCCAGCAACACCAATCTTAAGTAACGGCGGAACGGATAGGGGACTTCCTATTTCATGCTTCTTGAATGAGACCGATGATAGCTTAGACGATATAGTAAATTTATGGATAGAAAATGTTTGGCTTGCTGCACGCGGTGGCGGGATTGGCAGTTATTGGGGTAATGTTCGTGCTATTAATGAAGGGATTCGTGATAAAGGTCATTCATCCGGTATTATACCGTTTATTAAAGTAATGGATTCTATGACTCTTGCTATTTCGCAAGGTTCTATTAGACGAGGTTCATCGGCTGTATATTTGCCTATTAATCACCCTGAAATTGAAGAATTTATCGATATAAGACGTCCGACAGGTGGGGATGTTAACCGTAAAGCTCTTAATATTCATCACGGTATAGCTATAACCGATGAATTTATGAAAGCAGTTGAAAACAATACGGATTTTGACCTTGTTAGTCCTGCTACCAAAAAAGTCGTAAATAAAGTTAGAGCAAGAGATTTATGGGTTAAGTTATTAACTACTAGAATAGAAACAGGTGAGCCTTACTTGTTATTTATCGATAGTGTTAATAAATCTCTCCCTGAGCATCATAAAAAATTAGGGCTTCAAGTTAAAATGTCTAATCTTTGTAGCGAAATTACATTGCCGACGGGAATTGACCATCTAGGAAAGTCAAGAACTGCTGTTTGCTGCCTTTCCTCTTTAAATTTAGAGTATTACGAAGAGTGGAAAGATGATAAAGAATTTATCCATTCTATTATGTTGTTCCTTGATAATGTTTTAGAAGACTTTATTAATAAAGCACCGGATACTATGGCAAGAGCTAAATATTCGGCTTTACGTGAGCGAAGCGTTGGACTTGGCGTAATGGGCTTCCACTCATTTTTGCAAATGAAAAAAGTACCGATAGAATCGGTTATGGCAAAAGTTTGGAATAAAAAAATATTTGAATATATATCTGCTGAAACTGATAAAGCCTCAATAGAAATCGGTAAAGAAAAGGGAGCATGTCCTGATGCTCTAGATGCAGGAAGTAATGAACGATTTAGCAATAAAACCGCAATAGCACCTACCGCCTCAATTTCGGTAATAGCAGGTAATGCCTCACCCGGAATAGAGCCGTTTGCCGCTAATAGCTTTGTACAAAAGACTTTAACCGGTTCTTTTAACGTGCGTAACAAACATTTAGAAAAGTTATTAGAGGAGAAAGGATTTAATAATGATCAAGTTTGGTCTTCGATTGCAACACATGAAGGATCAGTACAACATTTAACATTTTTATCCGAAGAAGAAAAACAGGTTTTCAAAACCGCTTACGAAATTGATCAGAATTGGCTAATTGAACTGGCAAGCGATCGTACTCCTTACATTACGCAAGCACAATCTTTAAATATCTTTTTACCGGGGAATGTTAGTAAGAAATATTTAAATAATATTCATTTTAAAGCCTGGACAAAAGGAGTAAAAAGTTTATATTACTGTAGATCGACATCAATACAGCGAGCCGATAAGGTCTCGCATGACGTATTAAAGGCCGATTTTAAAGATTTAGAGGAACAAAACGATAAGTTAGCAGAAGCCGGTAACTACGAAGAATGCTTAGCTTGTCAGTAAGTATAATATAACTATGCAAAGATATTTAGACCCAACAAATGATGTAGCATTTAAAAAATTGTTTACAGATAAAACAAGGTGACTAAGCTTTCAAAAGAAGAAATAGAAAAATTAAAAGAAGAAAAATTATGTCACTACTTGATGCAAGTCCAATTTATAAACCGTTTTCATATCCATGGGCATATGAAGCTTGGCACACTCAACAAAAAATTCATTGGCTACCGGAAGAAGTACCGCTTGCCGACGATGTTAAAGATTGGAAATATAACTTAACTCCAGGGGAAAAACATCTATTAACGCAAATATTTCGTTTTTTTACACAGGCAGATATTGAAGTGAATAATTGCTATATGAAGCATTATTCACGAGTATTTAAACCGACTGAAATATTAATGATGTTATCGGCATTTTCTAATATGGAAACGGTACATATCGCGGCATATTCACATTTACTTGATACGGTAGGTATGCCGGAAGTAGAATATTCAGCATTTCTTAAATATAAGGAAATGAAAGACAAGTATGATTATATGCAGCAATTCGGAGTGGATGCCAAAGAAGATATAGCAACTACACTCGCAGTATTTGGAGCTTTTACTGAAGGATTACAGCTATTTGCTTCTTTTGCGATCATGCTTAATTTCCCTCGTTTTAATAAAATGAAAGGTATGGGACAGATTATTGCTTGGTCAGTGCGTGATGAAACACTTCATACTAACTCAATTATTACTCTGTTTAAGACTTTTGTAAGAGAAAACCCTGAAGTTTGGACAGAAACTTTACGTAAACGTATTTATGAAGCTTGTACGACTATTGTGCATTTTGAAGATGCCTTTATTGAACTTGCTTTTGAAGTTGGCGGTATTGAGGGATTAACGGCATATGAAGTAAGACAATATATTCGTTATATTGCCGACCGTCGTTTAATGCAGCTAGGACTCAAAGATGTATATTTGGTAAATCATAACCCCCTTCCTTGGCTTGATGAAATGCTAAACGGAGTCGAACATACGAACTTTTTTGAAAATAGAGCAACTGAATATTCAAAAGCAGCGACTACCGGTTCTTGGGAAGAAGTATTCACTGAGATGGATGCCAAAAGCGGAGGCTAAATAATATACTCAGATAGCACTTGAAAAATTGGCAGCCATGTCTTTGTAAGTCCTTGGATGTTGCACATGTTGTGTCGAAGTATACATATTAACAACAATAACAAAAAATTAAAAATACCTGATCTTTATTTTTAAAAATTTTTTAAAATAGATTTAGAATATTTAAAAATTTCGAGTAATTTTATGGCTGTTATAAATAATAAAAACTATCAAAAAGTTGTAGAAAAAGTTTTATCTTCTTCTAAAGCTAATAAAGCACTAAAGAGTGCAATTAAGGACTTATCATCTTCAAAGAGTATAAGCTTAAGAACTATGTTACTCGGAGCAAGATTTGTTTTAACTAATCCTGTAAATACTTATAATCTTGTTAAGCTTGCTAACTCTTCTAAGATATATCTTGATCCGGAATTTCAAAAATCACTTCTTGAAAAATCTCCAATATGGGAATTTTTAAAAAAACATTCGGATGATTTGCCTAAAATAGGTCAAATCTTAGCAAATGCAGGCTTTAGAGAATTTCAAGATAAGAGTGCTTTAGATGAAAAGGGACTCGAAATACTAAAAGAATGTTTTAAAAATGAACAAGTACTTAAAAAATTTCAAGAAATTGCAGTTGAAGTAAAGCAAGAGCTACCGGACTGGAATAAAGTGACTTCTAGAACTTTAGATATGCTGGTTACCGATAAAAACTTCCAAAAATTCTTTAACGAAAAGAGTGAAGATATTACGAAATACATACGTACAGGAGCAACTGAAATACTTCCAAGCGATTATATAAAAACTTTTGATGATATATTACAAAAATCCGAAAAGAAAAATTTATTAAAAATATTTAATGAACATCCTGATTTTAAGCAAGAACTGGCTAAAAATATAAACAATCCTAATACTCTAAAAAGATTTAATAAGTTATCCCCTGAAAAACAAATAATTATTGAAAATTTCTTAGAAGAAGCAAAAGAACAAACTACACCTTTCTTAAAAGAACATTTTGAAACCTACAAAATTGATCTTAAAATTTTAGATATTATTCCTACTTTATTAAATAAAATGCCTGAGACAAAAGAGATTTTTGATATTCTTAATGCTCCAAATCAAGGTGTAATGATATCTCTTGAGAAATCCTTAGAAATGGTAGCTGGTGATGATAAATTAAAAAGTTTTTTTGCTAATAATAAAACAATCTTACCAAATATTGCTTTAGGTATTATTGAAAATACTCCTAGCGTACAAAGCATAACAAAAGAATATAATTTTGATAAACAAATGCTTAGTATTGTAGGCGAAGTTATGTCAAAACCGGAAATTGCCCATGAGATTATTGCAGACTTAAATAAAGGCGATTATATGAGTTTAACCGGTAATATAATCTCCGCCCTTAATGATCCTTCATTTAAATTAAAAGATATATTAGTAGAGCAAAGTAAAGAAGGTCTATTTGATAATTTAATTACAGGAGTTTTAGAACAAGATGCAAAAAATAGCCAAACTATAAAACAACAACTTATAAATTATGGTCTGGAAGCGAGTGATGTTACAAAACTAACGAGCATAATACCTATATTACTTGATAAATCTGAATCATTAAAAAAGGTTTTTCGAGATTTTATTAAAGGTGATTATACGGGAATGGCAAAAGAGTTAATAGCTTTAACTAAAGACAATCCTGAAATTAAAAAATATTTAAACAATAATAGAGAAATATTTGCAAGTATTTTAGATAAAACTTTAGTAGAAATACCAGGTATAAATAACCTTGATAAGAAAGAATTATATAATGTACTTCCATCAATGTTAAACCATCCTAATGAATTAGTTAAAGTTATAGAAGAGGTTGAAAAAAGTAATTATCGTGGGGCTGCTAGTGCTATATATAATCTAGCTCAAAAAACAAATTATTTGGAAGGGCAATTGCCGAATATTATAAAAGCAGGTTTTAGCTATGCTACTGAAAAAGTAAAAGACGTATTTAGTCCATCACAAGATTTTAAAGATAAAACTATAGATGAAATTACTCTTAGAAATAATTTACATAAAATACAAAATGGAAAATTCAGCTTAGAGGGAGCTATATTAGTAGGTAATTTATCTAATATCGACTTCTCAGGCGTATCATTAAAAAATGCAGATTTAACTAAAGTAACTTCTTTAAAAGATTGTAATTTTAAAAATATTAATTTAGCAGAGGCTAAATTACCTGATAATTTAATGCTACTTACTGATACTTACAATCTTGATAAGGCTATCCCTCCTTTAGTACCTAAACTAATTAAAGAACAACAAGCAAAATTAATTGATAAGGCAATTGATAAAGTATTTTTACAAATACAAGCTGAAGGAAAAAGAAATGTACTTAGTAAAAAAAAATTTGCTCAACAAGTAAAAAGATTATATGAAAAAAATCAAACGATTAAAGACTATATTATAGAAAAACTAAATTCACTACCTATGAATATGGTTACTAACCTAGCTACTCCTAAAACAAATCAATATAAACATATTACAAATCATGTAAATTCTCCATTACAAATATTGAACCCTTTATATGAAAATATTGCAAATAAACAAAATATTAAGAGTAATTTATTGGCAAATATTTTAAGCGAGAAAATATCACAAAAACTTTTTGATAAAGGTGATAATAGAGGTAAAGATTTTTACATGATGAATCAGATGCTAAAACCTATCGTTTCTGAATATTCTAAAGAAAATCCTGATAATATAAATAATTTTTTAGAGCCACAAAATCTAGAAAAGTTAGCAAGTAATATTGCCTCTACTTTAAATTCTAAATCTAAATATACTGGGGTAGGCACTATTACCGGTGGAATTTATTTACCAAAAGAAATCTTCAATGAACAGTTAAAAGATAACTTTAAAAATGAGTTTGAAAATATTAATAAATTAAATATTTTACAAGAAGCAAAAAATATAGTTTCAAATTTAGATAGTAAAGTGCATATAGTAGATAATCACGATAAGTCACATACTTACGCATCATTACCTACAAAAAGTAAACAAATACACAGATAACTCCATAAATCTTAGATCAAATTGATTTAATTACCATATTATGTAATATAAATTAAAATATTTAAGTAGTGCTTAATTTATTTCTTTGAATCAATTTTAAGATAATTTAATGTTTATGTAATTAAATATATTGCATTATTTTTATGGCAGTTACAAATTCCATTAAAGATATTAAATTAAAGAATTTTAATAAAACTGTTAAAAGGACATTATCTTCTCCTGATGCAGCAAGGCATTGATAAGCTTTATTTATGACCTTGCATCTCCAAAGAAAAAAATATTACCAGTTAGTATAGAAGCATTATTAAAAGGTGCGAAGTTTGCCTTCAGTAATCCCGTAAATAGTTATAATTTTGTTAAACTTGCAAGCTCCTCTGATATATATCTTGATTCAAAGTTTCAAAAATCTGTTCTTGAAAAATCCGAAATATAGGATTTTCTAAAAAAGCATGCTGATGATTTACCAAAAATAGGACAAATCTTAGCAAAAGCAGGTTTTAGAGAATTTCAAGAAGGTAGTTTTCTAGATCACAAGGGTCTTACAACATTAAAAGAATGTTTTAAAAATGATGCTGTACTTAAAAGCCTTCAAGAAATTGCACTTGAGATAAAGCAAGAAGTACCGGACTATAATAAAGTAACTTCCTAAAACATTAGGAATGTTATCCACGGATAAAAATTGCTTAAAATTTTTTAATGAAAAAGGTAACGATATTGGGAATTACATAACTGCAATACTTCCAAGCGACTATATAAAAGCTTTTGATGATATATTACAAAAACCTCAAAGTAATGACACATATGCAAAAGTTATAAAAATATTTAATGAACATCCTGAGTTTAAACAAGAGCTGGCTGAAAATATAAACAATCCTAATGCTCTAAAAAGGTTTAATAAATTATCTCCTGAAAAATAAATAATTATAGAAGGTTTCTTAATAGAAACTAAAGAACAAGCTAAACCTTTCTTAAAAGAATATTTTGAAAGCTATAAAGTTGATCTGAGTATTGTAGATACTATTCCTACTTTATTAAATAAAATGCCTGAAACAACAGAGATTTTTGATACTCTGAATACAAATCAAGGAGTAATGGTGGCTCTTGAGAAATCTTTAGAAATGGTAGCGGGTGACGATAAATTAAAAAGTTTTTTTTCTGATAATAAAACAGTCTTGCCAGATATTGCCTCAGCTATTATTGAAAATACTCCGAATATACAAAGCATGACGAAAGAATATAATTTCGATAAACTAATGTTTAGTATAGTAGGTGAAGTTATGTCAAAACCGGAAATTGCACATGCTATTATTACAGATATAAATAAAGGCGATGATATAACCGTAACAAGCCATGTAATTACTGCTTTTAACGAACCTTCATTTAAGTTAAAATATATTAGTAGAGCAAAGTAAAGAGGGTTTATTCGATAATTTAATTAAAGATATTTAAGAGCAAGATGAAAAAAATAGCCAAACTATAAAACAGCAGCTTGAAAATTATGGACTAGAAACAAAAGATACTACAAAACTTACGAACGTAATGCCTATATTACTTGATAATCCTGAATCATTAAAAAAGGTTTTTGATGGATTTGTTAAAGGTGATTATACGGGAATAGCTAAAGAATTGGTAATGTTAACTAAAGATAATCCCGAGATCAAAAAATATTTAAACGATAATAAGGAAATATTTACAGGTATTTTAGATAAAACTTTAAAAGATGTACCCGGTATAAATAAGCTCGATAAGAAAGATAGTATACTAACACCTATGCTCAATCAACCGGATAAGCTGATTCAAATCTTAGAAAAAAATAAAAAATATATTAATGTTGCTACTAGTATATGTAGTTTAGTTTGGAAAGAAGGGCAAGCACTGAATATTATTAAACAAATACTAAATGTTGTTAAAGCGGGAGTTGGTTATTTTAATCAAAAATCTGATAAGAAACCAGAATTAGAAAATAAAGTTCCGGCTGATGTATTAAAAGAAGCACAAAGTATCGTCTCAAATTTAAATAGTAAGATTAATATTGTAGGACCTAAGACAAATACACTTTCCATTACTCCTATTTCCAATAATAAAAAGAAAGAAGAAATACGTAGATAAGCTATATAGTTAAGGGTTTTTTAAAGTTTGAGTAAATTCTTCTTGGTTAGCATATTCCAATGTGATTTTATCTTGTATCTGATTTTTAAACCAAGTAACTTGTCTTTTAGCATACTGGCGGGTTCGTATTTGAGCTGCATTTAAAGCCTCATCTAAAGTGAGATTGCCGTTTAAGTAAGCTAAAATTTCTTTTATCCCTACAGCTTTCAAATTCGTATAATTTTTAGGAGCAAATTGCTTTTTTATTAAAGCTATTTCGTCAATTGCCCCTTCTTTAAATATCTTATCTAAACGCTCATCACATGTTTTATATAAAAATTTTCGCTCAGGATTTAAGAAAATAATTTTGAAATTAAAATCAGACAAGATTTGTTCTTTTGGCAAAGTTTGAAAAGAAAAAATAGATTTACCGGTTTGCATGAATACTTCATAAGCTCTAATTAAACGCTGAGTATCATTTTGGTTTATTTTAGAAGCAGCAAGCGGATCAAGCTTCTCTAATTTACCCCATAATTCTATATTGCCTATTTTAACATGTAAGTTTCTTACCTGTTCTCGTAAATCTTCTGATATATCAGGAATATTATTATAGCCAAAAACTAAAGAATTGATATATAAACCCGTTCCACCTATTAATATAGGTAGCTTACCCCTGTCGGTTATTTCTTTTATTTTTTCTGTCGCAAGTTTTAGATATTTTATTACCGAGAAATCTTCTGTCATTGATAAGAAGTTATATAAGTGATACAAGATTTCAGTTTTGTAGCTTTGCGGAGGGGAGGCAGTAATAATAGGAATTTCCTTATAAACCTGCATTGAGTCGATATTAATGATTTCGCCGTTATAAGCTTTAGCCAGTTCATGACCTAAATAAGACTTCCCGCTAGCAGTCGGCCCGCATAATATAATTATACTCTTCTGCTTTGAAGAGTTGTTTCTGCAAAACTTCGGATCACCTATTAAATATAGGCTGTGCGTACTCGCCCCTCGTTTTACATTCCCATTCTCCAAATCATTTGAGTATATTTCTTTCTTTGTCACTTGTTTAACTAATAAATACAAACTTGTATCGTCATTGCGAGCCAGCATTTATGATGGCGTGGCAATCTCAAGAGTTTTTTTATATTATCTTATGAGATTGTCGCGTCGTTGCTAACGCAACTCCTCGCAATGACGGAAAAACCTATCCATGTAACAACGCCTCGCAGGAATGACCTCATACCCTTAAACGGTTTCATCAGTATTAATAGTATTGCCTAAAGTCTCAGTATTAGCATTACTATCTGCTGGTCCACTAAATGTTATTGTACCAAGTTTGTTGTTATAACTAATAGTTGGACCACTAAATAAGCCTGCATCACTGTAGTCAATGGTTAGACTATTTAAACCGTTAGAGATGCGGCTACGTCACTGTTAAGTTTAAAAATGAGAGGATTATCAGTAGGCTCAAGGTCTTTATGTTTTATTACTAATGGTGCCTCAATGTTAATATTTAATGTAAGAAAAATATATAAAATAATATTTTAGAAAGCAATAATGTTTTAATAATTAATTAATAACCCGTATTTTTCAAGATATTTATTAATTATAGTGATTATTTCCTCTAAACCATTCTTACTATCTGATTCAGCCCTTGCAACTATAATAGATTCGGTATTAGAGCTACGCAAGAGCCACCAACCATGTGCAGTATTTACCCGTACACCGTCTATATCATTAAACTCTATTTTCTCTTCTAATGATTTTTCTTTAATCTCTTTAATAATTTGTAATTTTAACTCTGAAGGAACAAAAATTTTAATTTCCGGTGTACTATAGCTTTTTGGTACATCCTCTATTATCTCATCTAGAGTTTTACTTGATCTACTAAGTAAATCTAAAAATCTAAGAGCTGCATAAATTGCATCGTCAAAACCAAAATATTTATCGGCAAAGAATATATGCCCGCTCATTTCGCCAGCGAGTAAAGCCTTTGTCTCAAGCATTTTGCTTTTAATAAAAGGATGACCTGTTCGCCATATTATAGGATGTCCTCCATATGATTTTATTTTAGCGACTATAAATTGGCTGACTTTTACATCAACTATTATAGTTGCGTTTGGATTTTCCTTTAAAATATCCTCAGCAAAAATGCATAAAATTTGATCACCGAATAATATTTTACCGCTTGAGCTTATAATGCCGATTCTATCACCGTCACCGTCAAAAGCTATACCAAGGTAACAATTTTGTTCTTTAACCACTTTTATTAGCTCCTGCAAATTAACAGGATTTGTAGGATCAGGATGATGGCTTGGAAAATTCCCGTCAATCTTACTATGTATGATTATATTCTTGTTTGAGAGATGCTTTTTAAGTTCTTCAACAATATCACCGGTTGCTCCATTGCCGCAATCCCAAGCTACTTTTAATTTTGGATTAATGTTTATTCCATCTAAAATACGTTTTAGGTATTTAGATTGTATATTATGGATTCCTGCTTTCGCAGGAATGACATAAGGGAATGCTGGTGTGGTATTGGAGTAGTTATCCAAAATCTTAGTCAATAACTCCTGTATCTGATCACCGAAAAAAGGTTTACTGTTTTGTAGTATTTTAAAGCCGTTATCGTCACGAGGATTGTGTGACCCCGTGACCATAATACTACCGGCGGGCGTAAAGTGTTTATCGGCAAAATATAAAACTGGCGTTGGAACTACGCCAATATTTATGATTTCAGCCCCTGCATTAGTTAATCCTAGTTCTAAAGCTTTACAAAGGGTAGGGGAACTAAGCCGACCGTCTAAACCGACACAGATTTTATCGTTATCTTTCGTTATAGTCATCTCGGCAAAACCAAAGCCGATTTTATAAGCTACTTCTTCCGTTAAATCTTTAAGGCTATTGCCTCTTATATCATAAGCCCTAAAAATTTCTTTGTTAATTTGCATAGAAAACTGTTTTGAATATTATTACATGGCTCTTATGTCATTCCTACAAAAGAGCCTTATTGCATGGCTCGGAAAACCTACTCTATGTCATACCTGCGTAGGCGGGGATCCAGAAAAATAACTTCAATAATAGAAGCTACATAGTGTGATAAAATAAACCTATAAAAAACAAGTTTTCATAGGTTTTACTGGATTCCCGCCTACGCGGGTATGACAATAAAACAATCCATGCAACAACACCTGCAAGTCGCCCGCAATGACGAACTTGCATAGTCTAGAAACTAAAGCTCTCACCTAAATACACTTCCTTAACTTTCTTGCTATTTGCTATTTCCTTAGCACTTCCTTCTAATAATACTTTACCTTCAAAAATAACATAAGCACGGTCGACTATATCTAGAGTATCACGTACGTTATGGTCGGTAATTAATATACCTATATTAAATTCACGTAAATAAGTAATTAGATTTTTGATATCAGAAATAGCAAGCGGGTCAATACCGGCAAGCGGTTCATCAAGCATGATAAATTTAGGTTCTATTGCAAGTGCACGTGCAATCTCAAGCCTACGCCTTTCACCGCCTGATAAGCTAGCAGCGGATAAATCTTTTAAATGAACTATCGAAAACTTCTCTAACAAATTATGGGTTTTTTGTTCAATTACTTCTTTATCATTGTCAGATATCTCAACTACAGCCTTAATATTATCTTCAACCGACAATTCCCGAAATATCGAAGGTTCTTGAAGAAGATAGCCGAGTCCAAGCCTTGCTCGTAAATAAATAGGCAAGTTGGTAATATTTATATCATTTAAAAGTAATTGCCCTGAGTCCAGTTTCATTAAACCGATAATAATGTTAAAGCAAGTTGTTTTACCGGCTCCATTTGGACCGAATAAACCAACTATCTCTCCTTGTTTTATATTCAGAGATATATCAGTTAATATATTCCTTTTTTTGTAGGATTTTGATATATTTTTAACGTGTAAGCTGTCCATCTTTTTTATTTGTTAAGATTTTGTTGCGTGGATTAATTTTCAACGTCATTGTGAGAAAATTACGTAAGTAATTGACGAAGCAATCCAGTTAAAAATACTAATCTTTAGCATTTTTTTAATTATTTTCTGGATTGTCACACTTCTTGCAATCGCTTACAATGACGTACCAACGGTAAATAGCTCTATTTCTTAATAATATCTACATAATAGATTAGTTTATTAGTTTTTAAAACATTATCGTCACGCTGTAATATTACATTACCAAGTAGCATAAGTTGTTTATTATCGCAAAAATATTTAGCACTATCTGCAAGTAATAATTCATTATTTATTTTTCTTTCTACAGTCAATTTAGTAGGGACAACTATATGATCAATAGTTTGCTTTTCATCTATTGTTTTATAAAAAATATATAATTCTTTCGTTCTAAGTATCGCATTATCGAAGTAAACAATAACATTTCCAAGATATGCTGCTTTTTGTTTGGTTCTATCAATAATTAAACTATCAGATGTGATATGTAAATTTGAAATATTTTTATCATTAGCATATATTATGGTACTAATTATAAGAAGTAAAACAAGTTTAATAATAGACATCTTTCCAAACTTCGCTTCTAGAGGGAATTTAGACGTCGAATCGGTACTCGTACCCTCACGTACTTCTTTGTACGCTGCGGTGCTGCGTTCTATGTCTCCTTTAAATTCCTCTCTATAAGCTGGTTTGGAAAGATGTCTAATCCGATAAATCGATGATTGTAGAGACATTGCCTTTAAAAATTATAATATTATTTTCATCTTTTGTATTAAAACTATCCGAAGTAATTGAAGAGTTTTTGTAAAGTAACTTAGCAGGGGAATGACCGGTTATATTCTTATTTACTAAATCAATCCTTGCATCGTTAGTGTGAAATATGATCTCATCAAAAAAAAGTTTTACATCGTTTTTTAAATCTAATATGTTTGATTCTTCATCTAAAAAGCCTTCTTTCGCATTGATAATAAGAGTTTGGTCTTGATTTACGTTATAAATAGCATTTATTATATCTAGTTTATATTTGTTATTCGACTCTTTTATAGCTTGTTCAGTTTTAATCTTATACGCATTTAAATTTTTATTTACTCCTTCAAAAATTGAATCTTTCAATATAATATTATACTTTAAATCAAAATTTTTATTATCTTTTAAACTTTTTTTTGTAACGTTAATATTGTTTTCTTCATTAATATAACCGCTTTTAATTAAAATATATCCTATATACAAAATTCCAACTGTTATTAAAAGATATACAGATTTCCAAATTTTTTTTCGCCATTTATAAGAAGAGGGCATAGATTTTAGCTAACCCCTATACGTAGTAAATCATGAATATGAATAATGCCTATAATAATATTATCATCAACAATCGGTATATTAGTGATATTCTTGGCTTTCATTAAATTTAAAGCCTCTTTTGCAAATATTTCCGATGAGATATGAATAGGGTTTTTGGTCATAATGCTTGATGCTGTTTTTAAGTGGATTTGATCGTTAATATGATGACGTAAATCCCCATTGGTTATAATTCCCACCAAATTTTGGTTTTTATCTGTTACAAGCGTACAACCTAAACGTTTTTTATTCATAATAATTATAGTTTCGGCAAAGGAAGTATCTTCATATACTAAAGGTATTTCATCACCGCTACGCATTAGGTTTTTAATTTTTGTTAAATTAGCACCGATTGTACCTCCCGGATGATAAATTTTAAAATCATCTTTAGTAAAGCCTCGTTTTTCATGTATAACAGTCATTAAAGCATCACCGAGTGATAGCATGATTAAAGATGATATAGTAGGAGCTCCAATTACAGAAGCTTCCGGGTATTCAGGTACTATTAATAAAAAATCGCTTCTTTTAGCTAAAGTAGAATTTTTATTCATTGTCATTGCAGCAATTTTTATGGAAGAGTTCTTGCAATATTCAATTATATTAAATAGTTCTTTAGTTTCGCCGGAATTAGATAACATAATTACTAGATCATTTCTCGTCACCATACCTAAATCGCCGTGACTTGCTTCTGCCGGATGTAAATAAAAAGCAGGCATACCGGTTGAAGAAAAGCTAGCAGCTATTTTTCTTGCAATATAACCGCTTTTGCCTATGCCGGTTAGGATTATCCGTCCTTTGAAAGATAGTAAAAATTCTATAATTCTGTTAAAGTCTTCAGGGATATTTTCGGATAATTTTTCTAAAGCACTTGCTTCACTAGAAATAACCCTCTTTGCGATGATTCGGTAATTATTTGTGTTGGTCATTTATTTACTCATTGTTATACCGTGGCTTGTCCACGGTATCCAGCAAATTATTAGTATTATGAGCTATTTTTGTGGATACCCGAACCGTCATTGCGAGCAGCCGTAGGCTGCACGGCAATCTCATGAAATAATAACAGACTCCTGAGATTGCTTCGTCAATTACTTCGTAATTTCCTCGCAATGACGATTAAGCTTCATATCAATTAAAATACTTACGTTCTGTAATTACTTCAGCAGTTTCAGCATTATTATCTTCATTCCAAGCTCGTTTTTTACTAGAATCACGTCGCTGCTCAGGTTCTGAATTGTCCTTAGCATTATTAACATTAGTTTTTGGCTCTGTATTATTTGAAGATTTATCTTTATCGGCATTTTTAATAGTTAATTTTGCTTTGCCTTTATTATCAAAGCCTATTAGCTTAACTTTTACTATATCGCCTTGTTTTAAAACACTGCTAACCGTTTCTATTCTTTCTTCTGAAACTTCACTAATATGAACAAAGCCGTCTTTATTACCTAAATAATTAATAAAAGCACCGGAATCTAAGACTTTCATTACCGTACCGTTAAATATTGCACCGATTTCAGGTTCAACGGCAATAGCTTTAATTTTATCTAAGGCAACTTTTAGCTTATCTCTATCTGAAGCATAAACAGACACCGTACCGTCATCGCTTATATCTATTTTAGCACCGCTAGTTTCACAAATTTCCTTTATTACTTTACCGCCCGGTCCTATAATATCTCTAATTTTATCCTTATCTATTTTTATAGTAGTAGTAGAAGGAGCATTTTTACTTAGTTCGTTATTTGGTTTACTGATAACTTTATTCATTTGCTCCAATATATGCAAACGACCGAGTCGTGCTTGCTCTAAAGCTACTTCCATTATTTTAAAATCTACTCCGGATATTTTGATATCCATTTGTAATGCAGTAATCCCTTCGTTAGTTCCTGCAACCTTAAAGTCCATATCACCGAAATAATCTTCATCGCCGAGAATATCCGATAATACGGCAAATTTTTTGCCTTCCTTAACAAGTCCCATAGCAATACCCGCAACCGGTGCTTTTATCGGTACGCCGGCATACATTAAAGCAAGAGAACTACCGCAAACAGTTGCCATTGAAGAAGAACCATTAGACTCCGTAGTTTCGGCAACTACTCTAATAGAATAAGGAAATTGTACTTTATTAGGTAATATTGGATTAATAGCACGCCATGCGAGTTTACCGTGTCCGACTTCACGACGACTAGGTGCTTTCATCGGCATTGCTTCATTTACAGAGTAGGGCGGAAAGATATAATTGAGCATAAAACGCTCTTTATACTCACCCTCTAAACTGTCAACTATCTGCTCATCTAAACTAGTACCGAATGTAGTACTAACTAAGCTTTGCGTTTCACCTCTAGTAAATAAAGCTGAACCATGTGCGGAAGGTAGTAAACCTATTTCACAAGCAATGTGTCTTATATCCGTGGTACTTCTTCCATCGATACGTCTATTTTTTTCTAAAATCTCGTTACGTAATATATCTGATTCAATAGCTTTTAAAGCTGATTCGATTTGATAATTACTATATTTTTTATTTTCTATGTTGCTTACAAAATGTGTAAGAACTTTTTCAGGTATTAAATCTAAATTAGTGCTACGTTCTTGTTTAGATTTAATTGCAAAAGCTTGTTCAATTTCTTTTACAAATAACTTCTCAATTTCTTTCTTTAATGAAGCAGGATATAAATCTTGCATTTCAAGTTTTGGTTTTTTAGCTTCTTCTGCTAGTTCTTTAATTATCTTTATTACCGGCTGAAAGCTTTCAAATCCAAATTTTATGGCTTCTAACATTTGTTCTTCAGAGAGTAAATGAGCTTCCGATTCAACCATCATTACTGAATCTGATATTCCTGCAACTACTAAATCAAGCTGACTTGTTTTTAATAATTCAAGTGTCGGATTTAAAACAAATTCACCATTGATTAAACCTACTTTACTTGCCGCAACTATTTCTAGATAAGGAGCAGGGGATAGGCTAAGTGCAGCCGATGCACCGATAATTGCAAGTATATCTACCGGAGTTTCAGGATCATATGAAAGAACACTGCAAGTTACATGCGTTTCATTCACAAAAGCCGGATGAAATAATGGTCTAATCGGTCTATCTATTAAACGAGATACTAAAACTTCTCTATCTGATGCTTTTCCCTCATGTTTAAAAAATCCCCCTGGTATCTTACCGGCAGCATATGCCATTTCTCTATAATTAATTGTTAAAGGAAAAAAACCTATGCCCTCTTTTGCTTTGTTAGCTACTACTGCCGTACATAATAAAACGGAATTACCCATTTTTACCGTAACTGCCCCATCAGCTTGCCTTGCTATTTTACCTGTACTAAGCTCAAGAACTTTCCCGTTCCATGTAACACTCTTAGTTATTTCGTTAAACATCTATTTATCTCATTTCATAATTTATATTATATTGTATTCTACCACGTCATTGCGAGGAAAATTACGAAGTAATCGCGGGATATTTGATGAGATTGCCACGCAGCCTACGGCTGCGCGCAATGACGATTATCCAACTACTTAATCTTTCTAATTCCTAGCTTACTTATTAAATCTAAATATTTGCTAACATTATTCTTTTTAATATAGTTAAGTAATCTGCGGCGACGCCCGACTAAAATTAATAATCCGCGTCTTGACGTATGATCTTTATGGTTAGATTTAAAATGCTCGGTTAAATTATTGATTCTTTCAGTTAAGATAGCACATTGCACTGCACTTGAACCGGTATCATTTTCCGTTATAGCATATTCTTTAATTAATTGTTGTTTACGTTCTGTAGTAATCGACATCGATAATTTCTCCTTAAATATATAGACTTCCAGTTTTAAAAGAAGTCTTGTGTTAAATTAAATACTCGTAAAGAATTAAAGCAACTCTTGTTTAAGCTACCTATTGCAAGCAAAGTGCCTTTATAGCGAACCCATAAAAGATCAACAGACATCTTGCCAAACTCTACTTCTAGAGGTAATTTGTATGTCAATCCGGTATTCGCATCCTCACGTACTAAAGTGTACGCTGTGGTGCTGCGTTCCATGTTTCCTTCAAATTCCTCTCTATAAGCAAATTTGGCAAGATGTCTAAAGTCTTTTTCATAATTAAATAAACATTTCTGTCCATATTTAATTTGCTGTGCTTGGCTGTCAGTTGCATCAAGAACCAGGATGTCGTCCAGTATTGCTTCTATCTTTATACTTTTTTCCTCTAGGGAATTTTTGGTAATTTCATCAGGCGATTTAATTCGGATAGCATTTTCTTCTTTAAATATTCCAACCTGAGTACGGCGTAATTCTATCACAAATCCTAAACTTTGCAAGGACAATGCCAAATCTTCTGCTAAAGTCCTTATATAAGTACCTTTTGAGCATTCCGTATAGTATGTAGCGGTAGCATTTTTCTCATCAAAATTTAAACATTTTAGATCATAAATAGTTATATTCCGTGGCTTTAATTCTACTTTTTTCCCCTCTCTAGCCAATTTATAAGCTCTTACACCGTTAACTTTAAGAGCTGAAAAAGCCGGCGGTATTTGTGTTACGTTACCGATAAATTGAGAACATACAGCATAAGCTTCTTCTTGAGAAGGGATACAATCTTTCGTTGCTATTACTTTACCGGCATAATCGCCGCTATTGGTTTGCGTTCCGAATTTTACGGTAAAAATATAGGTTTTTCTAGCATCAATTAGCATATGTATCAGTTTTGTAGCTTCACCTACGGCAAGCGGTAATATTCCTTCCGCTTCTACGTCTAAAGTACCGGCATGTCCTATCTTGGTTTTACCGAGTATTTTTTTTACTATGCTAACAAGTTGAGCAGAACTTATACCTCTTGGTTTATAAATATTTAACCAATAATTACTCATTTTAATTTGATTTTAACTTGACTTAAATTTAGAAAATCTTTAACATATAACTCTAGCCAATAGCAAGATAGGTTAGACCAAATAATGACGATTAACCCCAGTAATATAAAAAATTCTTCCTCTAAAATCAATAGCTGTTTTTCCAAACTTACCGATTATATCTGGCCTATAAAACGCCATGAAGTTTCTAAATTTTTATTCATCACTTTATTAATGTTCTGTATTTTATTTATCCAAAATCTAATCAGAGCTTTAAAAGATAGTATTGTTACTACTATGGTCGGTGCCGAGATTATCTCGTTTTTGAAGTTTTGGGGAGTGATGCCGTCAGCTTTTTTAATGACTGCTATATATGTAAAGCTTGTTAATAAGATGAAAGCAGAAAATATATTTTATCTTATTATATCAATATTTTTAACATTCTTTGCTCTTTTTGCTTACGTTATTTTTCCAAATCATGAAATGCTGCATTTAAGCCCTGTAACCGTTCAAAATTTAACGGTAAGTTTACCTAATTTAAAATGGTTTATATTGCTTTTATCAAAATGGAGTTTTTCGTTATTTTATATAATAGCCGAATTATGGCCAAACGTAGTTTTCGCATTACTTTTTTGGCAGTTTGTTAATAATATTACTACAGTAGAAGAATCTAAAAGATTTTATCCGTTATTCGGTTTACTTAGTCAAACAGGTATTTATTTAGCAGGGCAGTTTTTAGAAAACCTAAGTAATATTAATGATTACGTAACTAATAAATTTGCATTGCAATCGTCTTTTCATACACTTTCTATACAAATTATACTAACTATAGTATTAATTTTAGGAATAATAGCTATTAAAACTTTTTGGTTGCTTAACCATAAAGTACTAGACAAAGAGCATATGGCGTTACTCAGATTTAAAGCAAAGAAAAAATCTATGACTATTGCTGAAAGTTTTCAGATGCTTCTATCATCAAGACATATTAGATTAATTGCAACTTTGCTTATCTGCTATGGCATTGCCATTAATTTAGTAGAAGGTCCTTGGAAAGCAGCAGCTACTAAAATTTATAAAACTCCAACCGAATATGCAGCTTTTATAGGAAGTTATTTGAGCTATACCGGAGTATTTGCTATTTTATTTGTCGTACTTGGTTCAAATATAGTTAGAAGACTTGGCTGGTTTACGGCGGCTGTTATCACCCCTTTAATAGTTTTTATTACCGGTATATTATTTTTTGCCGTTAATAATTTTGAAAGATTTGCCGGCTTAATAATAGCAAATTTTATTCTAACCGATCCTGCTTTAATTGCTATAACAATAGGTGCTATTCAAAATGTGCTTAGTAAATCAAGCAAATATACCTTATTTGATTCAACAAAAGAAATGGCCTATGTTCCTTTAGATCCGGAAATAAAAATAAAAGGCAAAGCTGCTGCCGACGTGATAGGTACAAAACTCGGTAAATCTGGTAGTGCATTTTTACAATCATTGGTATTTATAATATTACCTTCCGCTAGTTATCAATCTATTTCCATCTGTTTAATGATTATATTTATAATTACTTGCTTAACCTGGCTTTGGGCAACTAAAGCACTCAATAAAGAATATAAAAATTCTATTAAATTTTCTCAATAATAATATTAGTTTTTTCTTGATATTACTAAAATAAATCTCTATATACTAATCCTTGACAGTATAACACAAACTGTGAAAAAGGATATGTTATGTCATCCCCGCGTAGGCGGGAATCCAGAAAAAAGCGAAATAAATCGAGCTTTTAATTTAAAAATCTAGTGTGCTTAGACTTTTTAGTGACTGGATGCCCGCCTACGCGGGAATGACATAGAGGGTAAAGATCAACGTAACAACATCGGCTTGACTACTCATCACTTACAGTTTATGCTAATTAATTTTTGGTTAAATGAGAGGTTTTATGAGTAAAGACGGTAACCTAGATACAAGTGAATTTGATCCTTTAGCAAATAAGGAATATACAGAAGAACAAAAGCAAAAAGAATTTTTATCTCAAACTACAACCCCAGAACTAGAAGCTGACGATGGTTTTATCGTTACTTCTGCATCTTCTGCTCAATCTACCCCTTCAATTAGTGCTTTATCGGGCAATATCTCTCCTGCCAGTCAGACATCAGACCCAATAACCACGGCTGTAAGAGAAACAATTATACAACCGCAAAAAGATAATTTAATAGAACAAATATTAAAAGACCTGGCAGCCCTTACAGACCGTGATTTAGCTGAACAAAAAAGAAAAGAAATAGAAGAAGAAAAAGATAAAACATTCAGTACTTTTTTCGGTAATCCGGCTAATAGAGAATTTATTGATAAGGCTTTAGAAAATCCTGAGCTTAAACAGAAATTAGAATCAATAGAAATAGCCGGCTATAAAAATGTTCATAATACATTTAGTGCCGCTAGTGGATACCCTGGTGGATTTAAACCAGTACAGTGGGAAAATCAAGTAAGTGCAAGCGATCTTAGAGCAACAGTAGTTAAAAATGATGCAGGTGATGAACTCTGTACCTTAAATGAAACAACTGTTAAAACTAAGCCTTTTACTTTAGCTAAACAAGACGGTACTCAGGTTCAGATCAGCTCATATAGAGAAATAGATTTTCCTATAAAACTTGATAAAGCCGATGGGTCAATGCATTTATCGATGGTAGCATTAAAAGCTGATGGCACAAAGCCCTACAAAGATAAAGCCGTATATTTCACTGCCCACTACGAAGAAGGACCAAATGGTAAACCTCAACTTAAAGAAATAAGCTCACCAAAACCTTTAAAATTTGCCGGAACCGGAGATGACGCAATAGCTTATATAGAGCATGGTGGAGAAATTTATACACTTGCGGTAACACACGGTAAATATAAAGAAATGATGAAAGAGGTAGAACTAAACCAAGGGCAGAGCGTTGATTTATCGCAAGCTGAAGATATTATAATAGGACAAGGACAAAGTAAGAAACAACCGCTAATAACTCCACAGCAAACAGCAAGTTCATCGGTTGAACCACCTCAGTATAAACAACAAGTACCGCCAATTACTCCTACTAACCAACCACTGCAACCTGAGACTTCACAAATGCTACAGTCGCAACAAGTGAATCCAAACCTTCTTAATGCAGCTACGGCTGGTAGCATGCAAGATTTATTAAATTATGTAAATGCAGGTTTAACAAAAGAAATTGATAGCAATAAACAAATTGATTTAATTAAAGAAACAGCCACGGCAATTCTTAATAATGCGAAAAGTGATATTGCTGAAAAGCAGGCTAATATCATTGCTTTAGCTGAAAATACGGTCAATAATAAAAACCTCACACCGGATGCAAAAGTAGCTGGAGTCAATGCAGTGTTAGAAACCATAAAAAATGATCAGAATACCCCAGACCTAGAAAAATCAAAAATGCTTGAAGCTACAGTAGCTATCGCTTTAAATTCAGAGAATCTTGAGCCGGAGCAAAAACAGCAGATGTTAGAAAAGGCAGTAGATGTCGGTTTAAGTCTTAAAGATGATGCAAGTAGAGCTGCAGCAATTGACGGTATTACTACGGATGCTGTAATAAAAAGTAACCTTTCTATTGAAGATAAAGGGACAATGCTTATGGCAGTAGGTGATAAGGTTAATGTCTCTGAATTAAGCAATGCAGAAAAACAAAAATTATTAGGTTCTGTATTAAAGAAAGGTGTAGAAGCCCAAGTTCTCAGTCCGGCACAACAACAATTGATGCAGCAGAATTTAGATAAGATTACGGCGGAACAAACTAAAAAAGATACAATAAAAAAAGTAAATGATATTTTGTTTGATCCTCTAAGTAATACTGAATTAAAAACAACAAACATACAAGCCATTACGTCTAATGTTTTAGATGGTCCGGCTACAGCAGAAGTCAAAGGCAAAATAATTCAAGAAATTACTAACACAGTTGCAGGAAGCTCGCTTGAAGCTCAAGACAAAGCAGCGATTGTTAAAGGGATAGGCGAGACTATAGCTACTCATAGTGATACCTCTTTATCCTTACCTAATAAAGCACTTATTATGGCATCAGCGGAAAAAGGTATTGCAGAAAGTAAGACCAAATTACCTGATAGAGAGCTAATAACTAAAGGGTTAGTAGACGGTATTTATGAAGGCAAAGGAGGTCTTGCAATAACTAAGGCAGTTTCTAGCGGGATCGATAATAGTAATATTAATGACTCTGAGAAAGAGGCACTTAAAAAAGCTAAAGATGCAGCGAGTGAGGCAGCCTTAGATAGAGAAACGCAAAATTTAACTGAAGGGTTAAAAGGACAGAATATAGAAGAACACGAGCCTCGCGATGATATATATAACAAAGCTCAGGAGGTAATTAACGCTATTAATCCTGTTATAGAAGCATTAGAAAAATCTAAAGAACCGGTAGTGTCGGCAGAAGAAAGAATTGTACAAGAAACTTCTAGTATATTAAATAATATCTCTAAGCTTGCAATTGAGAAAGTCAATAATTTTCGTGCTATGCTTTCTCCAAATGGTAACCTTAAAATTCTTGAAGAAAAAAAAGAGGAATCAATAAAAAAAGTAGATGAGCTGGTAAAGGCATTTAGTACTAAATCTTCTACTGAAGAACAGCAAAGTTTTATTAAAGCTAATTTAATTGATGATAAAACTTTATCTAAAGAGGTACGTTTACAAACTATAGATAAGTTATTACAAGAACAAAAACGAGCAGAAGCAATTGAAAATCCTAGTGTTAAAACGGAAGATGTAAGGGTAGTATCAGGAAAGTCTAAATTAAAACCTATAAGTAAAGATGAGCCGGATATTGAAAAAGCTAAAATGGTAGTAGGAAGAGATAGAGTTAATATCAAAGATAATATAAAAATTATGGGAGCATTAATGAATGCAAGAAATAGCATTCAGTCGGAAAATTTAAATAAATTAACACCTATTAAAAGAGAGTCTTCCCCTCCACAACGCTGATCAAGATTTGTATTCTGTATAATTATCACAAGGCAAGCAATGTTATTCCCGCTTCTGCGGGGATGACATAAATGATATCACAACATAATCAGGATGGCAGCTTGCCTTTATGCATTAGTTTTTAGTTTTTCTTTCCAGCTAAACATTTTACTAAATTATTAACGGCTTGTTGTTCTTCTGTGCTATTAATTTTCATAAAATTTCTTGAAACTTCAATGCACATACGTTGATGTTGAGTATGTACGGGCTGCGGTTTATTAGCTTCTTCTAAACCTTCAAAGAAATAATCAATATTCCTATCTAAAGCTTCTGCGATTAGTACTAGCCTTCCTACAGAAATTCTATTAATTGCTTTTTCATATTTTTGTAATTGTTGATGCGTAACATCAATTACTTCAGCCAGTTGTTGACGAGACAACCCCTTAGCGAGTCTTAAAGAATAAATTTTCTTGCCGATAAAACTATCGATTTTTTGTATAATATCGTTTTTTCTACCCATTATCCTCTCCTTGGTTACTAATTATATCTATATTTAAAAATTTTCTTTGAACAAAAATGATATTATCCTATATTGTTATAAAACATGTGGTTATTAATAATTTAATACCATCAAACTTATCCAAGTGTAAGTAGAAATAATACCATAAATTAATATTATAAGCAACTATAAACTAACATTTTTTAAGTTTTTTGTAATCATTTGGTAAATAATTATTAAAGAATAAAGTTATTTCTTATCAAATAAAAATATCATAAGAACTTTAAAATTATTTTTAAAATATGAATACCTTATGTTTTAAAAACTTATTTACTGAAGCATAAATTACAATTTATAAAAAAATAAAATTTTGGTGTATTATAGAAAAATTTAAAATTAATGCAAGGAAAATTAATGCAAGGAAAAATTTCATTTCTATATTAATATTTCAAATCAAGGATAAAGCATAGTTTCATTTTAATTATAAATTAATTATTTACAGCGAACTTATTTAAGATTAAATATAAAATTAATAATAACAACTTAGCTTTTATAATGAGAAAAATTTTTAATTGTCTTTACGTAGCCTTATTTAGAACAATAGAAGATGATGGCGTTGAACATTCGGGATATATGTCATTCATGATACTTTTATCTATTTTCCCTTTCCTAGTATTCTTATTAGCTTTAACAAGCTTTTTAGGAGCTTCAGAGCTTGGTCAAAATTTTATACAAATTTTTCTAGAGAGTCTTCCGGAACAAGCAATGGAATCAATAGAAAAAAGAATACGAGAATTACTAAGTGTTCCTCCTCAAAGTTTAATGAATCTTGCCATAGTAGGCAGTATTTGGACTGCTTCTTCTTTTGTAGAATGTTTAAGGACTATTTTAAATCGTGTATATCAAATAAAATCTCCACCCCCTTATATAAGAAGAAGATTACTTAGTATTATACAGTTTCTTATAATTAGTGCCTTGATTACCTTTACTATGTTTCTTTTAGTGGTGATTCCAATATTATTTACAAAAATTCCGATAATATTAGAGACCATTGAAAAATATAAGATCATTTTAAATTTTATAAGATATTCTTTAATTTTAATTTTATTATTTTTAGGTGCCTCGTCTTTGTATTATATATTACCTAATGTAAAACTAAATTTTATTGATGTATTTCCAGGGGCTTTATTAACTGTGATATTATGGATAATAAGCGGCTATTTGCTCTCAACTTATATAGTCTACTATAATCAATTAAATCTAATGTATGGTTCCCTTGGTAGTATAATAGTTACATTAATATTCTTCTATATTATAAATATGATATTTATCTATGGTGCGGAATTTAATTATCTAATGAAAAATTATGAAAATATAGAGTGAAGTGCAGCTTAAAGCACTTTATCAGTATTTAGTTTTACAAAAATAAAATAATTAATTGAAACAATTTCGGCAGTTTTATATTTAATATTTTATATCAATCTTTATTTTAGTTGTAAAAAACAATTATTGTTTAGTTTTTAGGTTTTGTAAACAAAATACAAATTATTTAAAAAAATCCGGTTTAAATAACATAAAGCTCTCCTGAGATGATGTCGGTAATGGAGTTAAATTATATTGTGGATCGAAAGCATTCCCGTAAATTTTTTCTATTGTTTGGAGCGAACTTGGAGATTTTAAAGCCAACAATATTGACTTTAAAATAGTAAAAATTGCTATATATGGATCGGTTTCGGGGGAAGATAAGCGATGTTCTAAACGTTTGGGAAAAGCATTTGGAGTTCGTACGGCTACGCTTCTATTATTTCCACCGTACGATATATGCGTAGGAGCCATAAATTTTTTATTTATCCGTGAATAATCTAGAGTAGTAGGCATAAAAGCGAGTAGGGTGTCTAACATATAGTGACATAGCCCTTGTGCTGCTAAAATTATATAATAATCATTGAACTCGGAATTAAAATTAATATGAAAATGCATACTATTACCATAATCATCTAAAAACGGCTTAGGCGAAAAATCTATATAACCGTTTAACTGCTGTGCCATTTTTTTTAAAATAGTTTTAACCTCTAATATATTTTTTATATATTGTATTAAGTTTACAGAAGGGGGAAGATCTATTTCAAATTGGTTATTGCCTTTTTCTTTTTTTATTTTGGCAATTTTAAATCTAGCTAAGTATTTTCTTGAAAGTATTTCAAATTTAGCGATATCAATATTGTGACTTAAATAAAACTCTATTTCTACACCAATAATAGGGATTAGGTTATAGTCTTGATGAAATTGTGCTATTATTTTTTCTAGCTGTTTATTTTTTTGTAAACGACCGGATAAAGTATTAATAAAACTATTATAATTAATATGGGGTATTTTCATGGAAGGATTAATAAACGGATCAGTTTATTATAAAATTTTTGATAAAACATTCAATAATTCTAGTCATAGATATATAAAAAAAAATAACTCTATAAATGAAACAGAAATAGTTGAAAACAAAAAATCTATTACTACTTATTTTAAAGCACAAGATATTTTAATTTTAAACCAAGTACATGGCAATCAAATTGTTAATGCTGATGAGTCCATAATTGCCGTACCTGAAGCAGATGGCAGCATTACAACTAAGAAAAATTTAGTATTAGCGGTACAATCGGCAGATTGTATACCGGTATTACTTGCAAGCGGCGATGGTAAAATAATCGGAGCGGCACATGCAGGTTGGAAAGGAAGTATAAATAATATTATTAGTAATATAGTTACTAAAATAACAGAAAAAGGAGCAAAGAATTTAATAGCAGTGATAGGTCCTGCTATAGCTCAAAGTTCATATGAAGTTGATGATGAATATTATAAAGCTTTCTTAAGTAAGGATATTAATAATAAACAGTTTTTTATAAACTCTATAAAAGAAAATCATTATATGTTTGATTTACCGGCTTTTGTAGAGTTAAAACTTAAAGAAGCAGGCGTCAAAGATATAAAAAATATTGCTGAAGATACTTACACAAATCCGTTAAAATATCCAAGTAAAAGACGCTCATATCATTTGCAAGAACCTTATAATCAGAATATATTATCAGCTATCGTAATGAAATAATGGCATTGCTAAATAAATATTGATGGTTTAAAAAAGCTACACCATTACAAGGAAGCGTTGTTGCATGGACACTGAGTCATCATTGTGAGCAGCCATAGGCTGCGTGGCAATCTAGAAAATAATTAAAAAAATTCTGTAAATTAGAATTTTTTACTGGATTGCTTCGTCAATTACTTTGTAATTTCCTCGCAATGACGGGAAAACCGGTCTACGCAACAATGCTCGCTCGCAATAACGATATCTATCTTTATTTAGCAATGCAAAAATAACTCTTCATTTATCGGAGTATATTAATGAATCAAGATAAACCTTACTATCAAATAGTTTATGCACCAAACGATATTTTTAAAAAACAAGCAGAATATATAGACATTGTTGATGATAATATTCGTACTATTATCGATAAAATGCTTCAGAATTTACATATAGAAAGGGCAGTGGGCTTGGGTGCTAATATGGTAGGAATATTAAAGCGTATAGCGGTAGTTGACCTACATGAAAATAATAAATCATCGCCTATAGTTTTTATTAATCCGGACATAACTTATTTTTCGGAAGAAAAACAAACTTTTATTGAGAGTTCTTTATCGTTTCCAGGCATTGAAGCATCTATTACACGATCAAAAGCAATCAAGGTAAAATATCTTGATTATAACGGTAATAAGCAAGAACTAGCAGCAGAAGGCTTTTTAGCAACTGTAATTCAGCATGAAATAGATTATTTAAACGGCAAAACTTTCTTAGATTATTTATCAAAACTTAAGCGTGATACACTACTTAAAAAGATGCTAAAGCATATAAAACTCCATCCTCCACATATTCACGGTAGCGGTTGTAGGCATTAGACATTTTCTTAAACTTCGCTTCTAGAGGTAATTTATACATCAAGCCTAGACTTCACGTACTAGTGTGTACGCTGCGGTGACAAGTGCTTCCGTGTCTCCTTTAAATTCCTCTCTGCTAGTAAAGGTGAAGAAATTTTAATTACTAAAAGAGGGAAAGCTGCTGCAAAAATTGTGCCTATTGATTCTCATAATAATATTGAAATAGCAAAGATTGCAGCTCTTAGACTTCGAAAACTTGCAAAAGAAATTAATTTACAACCATTGGATTTAGAAGTATGGCTAAATTACAAAAATGAGGGTAAGAAGTAAAAAATGGATTAACACTTTATGATGCCTAGCTATTTAGAGCTAGCATTACGCTGTGGGTTACCAATAGCAACACTTGATAAATCCTTAAAACAAGCAAGTAAAGCTGCTGGGGTCGTAGTATTGTGATCACATCTTCACAAGTTGTAGCCAAGCTGCCCAGTCACGTTTGTCTAAATCTTCTTCAAACGATAATAAGTCTTTTACCGTCTGCTTACATATTTCTACGGAAGGGATTATAAGCTCTTGTTCTTTTATAGGATTTAGTAGGCATTGCGTTTTTCAAGCTTGTTCTAAATGGTAAGTATAAAACATAGCTTCATGAATAGTTTTGCCGCAGGTAATAGCACCGTAATTACGAAGTAACATCACATAATTCTGTTTAAGGTCAGTAACAAGTCTACTACTCTGTTTGTCGGCATCTAGTACTAGAGAATTATAATTATGATATGATATTCTGTCGTAAAAATGTAATGCCCATTGACTGATCGGTAAAAGCCCGCATTTTAAAGCAGAAACGGCAATAGCTGCAGGAGTATGATAATGAAAAATGGCAGAAATATCAGAGCGTGTTTTATAAATACTACCATGAATAAAGTAACCGGTTTTATTATATTGATATTCTTCCCCTTCTAAAATTTGTCCGTCTAAACTAACTTTTAAAAGATTCTCTGTAGTTACTTCTTCAAATCTTAGTCCAAAAGGATAAATATAGTAAAAATCGGCATTTTTAGGTCTTGCGGATAGATGCGTATAAGTATGATCATCCAGCGATAAATACGCCATTATTCGGTAAGCGGCAGCTAAATTATATTTTATATCCATAATTGTTAAAAATCTATATTGGTTTTATGTTATTCTCGCGTGATGTTGTTGCGTGAATCAGCTTTCCCGTCTGAGCTACGGAAATTGCATAGCAATTGACGAAGCAATCTCAGAAGTCTGTTATTATTTTATGAGATTGCCACGCAAGTACTACAACTGCTCGCAATGATGGGGTAATATCTACACAACAAGACCACACAGGAATGACATAGGAGCTGTGCAACAAATCCTCAACGCTATTTAAAAGGAGCGTATACCGCTTCTTCCTTTGTTTCTATAATCGCTTCTTTAGGAGCTTTTATGCATTCTTGTAAGGATTTCTTACCTAAATACGGTACTAGATTATAATTTAATATATAACATTGTAAATTATCTTTCTTACCGCTAAAGTTAAATTCAATTTTATTGCCTTGCTCCAATAGCTTTTTAACTTCTGTTGTTTGCTGGATAAAATTCTTTTGTTCTAAGTTTAAGTGTTTGATTCTTAGTATATTTTTTACTACAGAAAACGTAGAAACAGCAAGAAGCAGAAGGAATATAAATAACTCTTTATTACTTTGCTTGTGTAAGAAAATACTATTTTTAACATACGAAGCTGCCATCATTCCAATAGCTATAACATAACATCCAAGATATCTAAGTAACGATGCCCCTCTAATTGCCTCTTCATAACTAAAGTTAAAGAAATATAAATATAACCGCCACAAAGCAAAAATTATAAAACACGCAAACGTACTTATCAGGAAAAATTTATATTCTTTCAGCAAATCCGGTTTATATTTACGAATTCCGTACCATGCAGCTATACAAATGGTATATACAACTAAACTTCCTTCTTTTAATAAGAATAACAAGAGAAATTTACCGTAATTTAGTAATAATGATCTATGCTGTTCATTAAAATTTTCAGCAATATATACTAAATTGCTAAAACTATGTTCGCATCTGTCAAAAAAATCATGGGTATTTTTAAAATAACTCATCCAAATAAAATTACACAAAATAGGTAAAGTAAGTAAAATCAGATACGTAATATAATCACTTGATTTTTTAGGCTTTTTATAAAAAATTGTATAATGAGCTATAAGAATTATCGAAGCAAAACTAGCAAGCCATGTTCCAATTTCTCGGAAAGAGGCAAGTAATATCGTAATAGGTAAAATAAGCAATAATGCTTTTTTCTTGTCTTCCGCAAGGATATAAATTGCAAAAATAGCTCCGAACATTAAGCCAATAGTACTATCGTTATATATTGAACGAATTCCGGTCGTATATAATACTACGCTGCAAAGTAAAAGTGAAAACAACATTCCGGTTTGCCACAATTTCTTATTTGCGGCTAAAGGAGCTAGAAATGCTAAATGTAATAAGAAATGAGCAAATAATACGTTACCGTCCGAATAACCTGAAAGTAGCAGCATAAAATAATGATAAATGGCAGCTCCTCTTGGATAATGGGCATGAGTAGTAATAATGGCAGTTAACGAAGACTGATTTTCAAAAACACCGAAATATAACAGTTCTTTAGTAAATATTCCCCAATGTGAGAAATCATCATAAGCATGCAGCGATGCATCTCTGGTATAAAGAAAAAACAAAAGAATCAATAAAGTAAATACAATGATTTCAATTATATTTTTTCTAGATTCCTGCTTCCACAGAAATGACATGAAGGAGGTATTATTGCGTAGATCAAGAAATGCGTGCGGTGTCATACTGTGGCTTGACCACGGTATCCAAAAATATAACTTAAAAATACTAAACATTTTTAACTGGATCCCGCGATCAAGTCGCGGGATGACAGGAGCGGAGCCAACCCCTACAACAACGCCTATGAAATGCAGGAATGACATGAAAGCTAAAAATATACCGATGAAATAACATATATATGTTGCAGCCGGTAATAGCTTTAACATAGCAAAACAATATAAAATCGGTACTAATATGCTGATTGTTACGGGAATAGCGAAAGTCAATTTTGTTTTGAAATATTTGGCAAAAAAAGACGAAAACCCAAAAATGCTTAATATCGGTATTATGATCATATTAATTTGTAAATAATTTTTTGGTCATTGCGTGGACCGGTAAAACCCACTGTGTCACCCCGTGGCTTGACCACGAGGTCCAAAAAACAATAAAAAATACTAATAATTTTAGTATTTTTAACTGGATCCCGTGGTCAAGCCACGGGATGACAGAGATGAAATTGATTCACTCAACAAGGCCACGCGGGAATGACATGGAACGAAAATGTCCGGTACTATAGGTATCAATACCCGCTCGCAACAACGCCTTTATCACCCGTGTTTAATTTTAGCTTGTGCTGCAGCGATTCTTGCTATAGGGATACGGTATGGAGAACAAGAAACATAGTTTAAATTCATTCTATGAAAAAATTCTATAGAGGCAGGGTTCCCTGCATGTTCTCCGCAAGCTCCGAGTTTCAAATTAGCATTACTGCTTTTTCCGCGTTTTATAGCAATTTCAATTAATTCTCCTACTCCTTCTTCATCGAGAGTAGTAAATGGATCGGATTCAAAAATCTTTTCTTCTAAATAATATGGAAGAAAAGAGGCAATATCATCTCTAGAAATTCCATATGTAGTCTGAGTTAAATCATTAGTACCAAAACTAAAATAGTCAACTTCCTTAGCTATTTTCTTACTGCCGAGTGCTGCCCTGGGTAGTTCTATCATAGTACCGAGCGTAAAGGAAAACTTATATCTACAACGTTGCTCTAATGCCTCTATTACCGCATAAATATCCATTTTAAGCTTTTTTATTTCACCTACATTGCTAATTAAAGGAATCATTAATTCTAAGTTACATTCTATATGTTCTTTTTTATGTAGCTCAAAAATAGCTGTAAAAATTGCTTCAATTTGCATTTGATAAATTTCCGGCGAACATATACCAAGTCTACATCCACGGTGACCGAGCATAGGATTTACTTCATGCATAGCATGAAGACGTTGATTAATCATGGATAAAGGTAGATTTAAGCTATTGGCCAAATTCTTTTTATCTTCTTCGGTGGTAGGCAAAAACTCATGTAACGGCGGATCAAGTAATCTAATATTTACCGGTTTATCTTTCATTACTCTGAATAAAGCTTTAAAATCCTCAGTTTGCAGAGGTAATAATTTCTGCACAGCAAACTTTCTCCGTTCTATATCAGGAGCAATAATTATATCTCTTACTAAAGGAATTTTATTTTTATCAAAAAACATATGTTCGCTACGACACAAACCTATACCTTGAGCTCCAAACTTTATAGATACTAAAGCATCGTTAACTGTTTCAGCATTTGCACGAACTTTTAAGCTACTAATCTCGTCTGCCCAATCTAAAATTAATTTTGATTCCTCACTGAAAGTAGGTTGAATTAACGGCATTTCACCTAAGAAGATTTTACCGCTACCTCCGTCAATCGTTATAATATCACCTTGTTTAATAACTATGTCACCTGCTGTTAATATTTGCTTTTTCTCATCTATAGATAAATTACTTGTACCGCAAACACAAGGCTTCCCCATACCTCTTGCCACAACTGCGGCATGTGAAGTCATCCCCCCTCTAATAGTTAAAATACCTGAAGAAACATGCATTCCGTTAATATCCTCAGGACTAGTATCATGGCGTACTAAAATTACTTTATGATGATGAGATAATTTTTCGGCATCATAAGGTGAGAATACTGCAATACCTGTTGCAGCCCCAGGAGAAGCAGGTAGCCCCTCAGCAATAGAAGTAATCCCCTTACTGTAATCAATTCTTGTATGTAATAATTGATTTAATGATTCCGGATCGATTCGCATTAAGGCTTGTTCTTTAGAAATAAGCTTTTCTTCTACCATTTGTACGGCAATATTAATAGCAGCGATGGCTGTTCGTTTTGCAGTACGTGTTTGCAAAATATATAGCTTATTATTTTCTATAGTGAATTCTATATCCTGCATATCTAAGTAATGTTCTTCAAGCTTTTGCGCAATTTGTGATAACTCCTTAAACACTTCCGGCATCATTGCTTGCATAGAATTTGAATCATTTGCAATAATAGGCATAGGTGTTCTAGTTCCCGATACTATGTCTTCACCTTGAGCATTTATTAAAAACTCTCCAAAGAGCTTTTTTTCTCCTGTAGAAGGTGATCTAGTAAAAGCAACTCCCGTAGCTGAAGTTTTACCTAAATTACCGAAAACCATTGTTTGGATATTAATAGCCGTACCAAAATCCTCCGAAATATTATTGATTTTTCTATATACAACCGCTCTATTACTCATCCAAGAATGTAGCACCGCTTTAATTGCCGATTCTAACTGTTCATAAGGATCATTAATTAGTTGCTTAGTATACTTAATATGCAACCGTTTGAAATCATCAATAATTTTTTCTAATAATTCTACGGTAATATCGCTATCTTTATGAATATCGGCTTGCATCTTGTGCTTTTCGTAAATTTGTTCAAATAGATCACTAGGTATAGATAATACCGTTGAACCGTACATTTCTAAAAATCTTTTGTAACTATCAAGAGCAAATCGTTTATCACCGCAGGAATCCGCAAGAGCATTACACACTTCGTTATTCATTCCAAGATTAAGGATAGTATCCATCATTCCAGGCATTGAAATCGTAGAGCCCGAACGCACCGATAATAACAAAGGATTGCTTGTACTGCCGAAAATTTTACCGGTAGTTATTTCAAGTTCGGTGATAGCTTTTTTTAAGTCGCTTTGAAAGTTTTTAGGAAAGTTATTATTATGGGTATAAAAGTAATTACATAGCTCTGTAGTTATTGTAAAACCATCAGGAATAGGTAGTTTGAGGTTAGACATTTCGGCAAGACCAGCACCTTTGTTACCAAGTATATTTTTCATGCTAGCGTTTCCATCACTACCATTACTGCCAAAATAATAAATTAATTTTTTCATATCATATATCAAAATTTGCTAACAATTTATGTGTTTAGGAGCATTAAATACATATTTATACAGTATGAAAAAAATAGTAGCAACGTTAAATTAAGAATATCTTTAATAAAATAGTTGAAATTTTAAATTTGTTATTATACTTGCTAATTTAATTATATTCTGTGTACAAAAGTCAAATTTTCAAAAAAATCTTATTAATTTTCGCTAAAAAATATCTCAAAATAGCAAATCAATTAGAAACCTTCACAGAACCTAATAAGTTAATTGAACTTATTCTAAATGTTATTGACTAATTTAAGAAAATTGACCATAATTCTAAATGGTCGTGCAGTTGCGTGATGATATAGCAAAGCTATAGATCACGAGGAAAGTCCGGACTCTATAGAGGTATGGTGCCGGTTAACCTCCGGCAGAGTATTATTACTTTAGGGACAGTACCACAGAAAATACACCGCCAAGTATGAATACGAAGATCAACTTCAAAAAGCGCTAGGAGTTCACAAGACGAGGAATGGAGCGTATACTTAATACGTGAGTACCTGTAGTACTTGTGGAATGACGCAGCCAATTTTTGAAGTTGATCGAGTATTTTTGGTAAGGGTGAAAAGGTACGGTAAGAGCGTACCGGTAAGTTGGTAACAAATTACGCATGGTAAACCCCACCAAGAGCAAGATCAAATAGGCGTTACAGAACTTATCAAGTTCCCGGGTTATCTCTAGCCGGCTTGTAATGCGGGTAGATCGCTTGAGGTAAACGGTAACGTTTATCCTAGATAAATAACTGCAATGAATTTATATTCATACAGAATCCGGCTTATAGACCTTATTGTCATCCCGCGACTTGATCGCGGGAGCTTAGAAAACAGCTTAATAAATATTGATAGATCCTGCGATCAAGTCGCGGAATGACTAGGACTATAACACAATTTAATGAAAAAGTTATATCATAATCCTATTTGTCCTCTTTCAAGACAAGCCCGTGTCTTCTTAAAAGAATTAGATATAGAATTTACTACGATTAAAGAAGATTATTGGCAATTCAATAAAGATTTCTTAAAAATAAATCCTGCCGGGACTTTACCTATTTTAGCAGAATCATACGGCTTATTTGTGGTAGGTGTTTATCCTTTTGTTGAATATCTTAATAGCAAATATCCGAATTTTAATTTTTTAGATGAAGATATTGATATTTGTTGCGAAATTAGACGATTATTCTTTTGGTTTAACGATAAATTTTATCGTGAAGTTACTAAGATTATTATCGATGAAAAAGTTATAAGATCAATTGCTAAAATGAGCAGCCCACGAACCGAGTTTTTACGTGCTGCAAAAAATAATTTAAATTATCACTTAGAATATATAACTTCTTTACTAGAAAAAAGAAGTTATCTTGTATCGGATTCACTAACTATTGCCGATATTGCCGCAAGTTGTCACTTATCGGTACTCGATTATTTCGGTGAGATTTATTGGGATAAATGGGCGCTTATCAAACATTGGTATTCACTAATTAAATCAAGACCGGCTTTTAGGTTATTACTACAAGATAGAATCCCTGGCTTTACCCCTCCAAACTATTATACAGATTTAGATTTTTGAACAGACTTCTTCGGAAACTCTACTTCTAGAAGTAATTTGTGCGTCAATTCGCTGCTCGCATCCTCTCACGTACTTCTTATGTACGCTGCGGTGCTGTGCTGCGTGTTTCCTACAAATTCCTCTCTATAAGCGCGTTTCCGAAGAAGTCTAATATATAATTTAATAATTTGATTCTTTCCGTATCATGAGCTTTTAGTATTTTATGAATATTATTAAGAGATTGATTTTTTATGAGTGCAGGCTCATATTCAAGATGAACTCCACTTAAAATAGCTGTCCCGTCGCCGTAAGTACATTTTATTATTGCAGCCTGAGAATCCTCATAACTTGCTATTATTTCAGTATCTTTGGTATTTTCTGTATCAATAAAATATCCGCCGCCATTATAAAAAGCATAACAATCCTTAATATTTAAATTAAGTGTTGGATTTATTTTTAGATAAGCGGCTCTTGCTCCTTTATGTGAGTTGTAATAATAAGGAGCAAGCAATGGTCCTCTAACCGTTCCATTGAAAATCTTTAATTCTCTTTTACCTATAACCTCTATATTTGTTCCTTTAGCGAATTCTACATAGTTACCGCTGTAGTAACTGCCTGCACATATCCCAAGAAAATTACCACCGTTTTTAATATAATTCTTTATATTAGCATTTCCTTTGCCTTGCAATTTTTGTACATAGTATAAATCTCTTCCACCGAGTAAAATAAGTAATAAGGTGTTTTGAACCCACTTTTCGTCTATAATTTCTTGTGCAGTAATATAATCTATGTTATGCTTTGGAGCATAAAGTCTTAAGGTATGCACGCAATGCTTAATACTTTCTTTTGAAACTCCTAGATCATTATAAATTTTTATTTTCATTTTTATATTCTTGACAAGGACATTATATAATTCTATTTAGTGTAATTACTTAAAAATAAATCATGTTGTAATTTTATGCAACTTAATTCAATCTCACTACCGTTAACCACAAGGCAAGCAATAGAAATAGTTTTAGGAGTGGCATTACTTACTATTTGTTCACAAATAGTAATACCTATAAAGCCTATATTTATTTCATTGCAAACCGTTGCAGTGATATTCATCGGACTTACATATAATAAGACTACTGCACCTTTAACAATATTATCTTTCATAACTCTTGGAGCAATGGGAATCCCTGTGTTCGGAGAATTTTCAAGCGGTTTACGAATATTATTCGGTCCTACCGGAGGATATCTAGCAGGTTTTGTAATTGCCGTATATGTTATGGCTAGCTTAAAAGATAAAATTTTTACTTCTAATAAATGGTTAAATCAGATATCTTTATGTTTGATCGGTAATATAATTATTATGAGTTTAGGCTGGATGTGGCTCTCTACACTCTTAGGAGCAAGCGGTGCATTTTACGGCGGCGTATTACCTTTTATAATACCAGGAATAATTAAATCAGTATTATTAATTGGACTTATCAAGGCAGTAAAACCAAAAACTCGATGAACTTCAGTATTGCCTAAAAACAGTTGATCTAAAGTTTCGATGTCATTCCCGCGCAAACGGGAATCAGTTACTTTTAAGCTTTTTAAAAGCTCGATTTATCTCGCTTTACCCTGGATTCCCACTTGCGCGGGAATGATAATGATATCGAGTAGATTTTTCGAACCATACAAAAACACCACCTTTGCAGGAATGGCATCGATCTTTAAGTTGACAACAAATATGGTATAACTCTATCATTCATGAAAAAAATCAATAACAATGCTAATGCCGCATTTTCCAGTGCCGACCTGGAAAAATAACATTAAATATGATCTTGAAAATATAGCAAGACTTTTAAGAGCCTTAGGTAACTCTCATTTAAGGCTTCCTCCCGTCATACATATAGCAGGTACAAACGGTAAAGGTTCAAGCAGTGCTATGCTTAAAAGCATCTTTACGCTTGCCGGTTATAAGGTACATTGCTATACATCTCCTCATTTATTAGAATTTAATGAACGAATCGTAGTAGCAGGTGAGAAAATCTCGGATAATGAATTATGGCAGGTTTGTGAGCAGGTGAGGGTAGCAAGCGAAAAATTTAATATTGAACCTAGCTTCTTTGAAGGTACTACGGCAGCAGCGTTTCTAGCATTTGAGAAAACAAAAGCCGATATATTAATTTTAGAGACGGGACTAGGCGGTCGGTTAGACGCAACAAATATAGTAGAACAACCGTTAATTACTTTAATTACACCTATTGCATATGATCATATGCATATGCTGGGTAATACATTACCCCTAATAGCAGTTGAGAAAGCTGGTATTATGAAGTCTTGCGTTCCTTGCGTTATAAGTATGCAAGCTTTGGAAGTTTATGAAACATTATTTGCAAAGGCTGAAGAGTTAGAAGTACCGAGTTTCTATTATGAATATGATTTCGGTATTAAAAAGACGGACAACGGATTTATTTATTCATCACGAAATTTTACCTATGAGTTCCCGACTCCTTCGCTACTTGGTGATCATCAATTAATAAATGCTGCAAGCGTTATTGCCTTGATAAGCCTTATTAACAAACAATTTAATATTAATAATGAGGTTATTGCTAAAGGATTACAAAATACTATTTGGCCTGCTAGAATCGAAAAAATAGAACCGAAAAAATATTCTAAATTAATAGGTGATAATGTTCAAATTTGGATAGACGCAGCTCACAATAATAGCGGAGCTCAAGTTTTGGCAAATTGGATGCGTGATAATTTAAAATCATCGATATATTTAATACTCGGTATGACTAAAAATAGGAATATCAAGGAATTTTGCTCTTACTTTAAGGGTTTGACAATTAAAGGTTACGGCGTTAAAGTTTTATCCGAACCGCTAAGCCATAGTGCAGAAACAATAAATTTGGAAGGCAGAAAGAGTGGTATTGATTTTAGCGAAAGCTACTCACTCGAAGAAGCGATTAGTGATATAAAGAAGATAAACGGCGATAATAAAGCAAATATTATAATAACCGGATCGCTTTATTTAGCTTCCGATTTTTATAAGTTACTATGATGTCATTCCTGCGTGGATACTAAATCGTCATTGCGAGCAACTGCAAGGAGCGTGGCAATCTCATAAAGTAGGACTCCTGAGATTGCTTCGTCAAAATTTTCAATTTTTCCTCGCAATGACGTATTGATTCTCGCTATAAATATATAAAAACCAACATAGGAGAAAATAACATGACCTATTGCAACAAATCTAATCAAACCTCATATCCTTTTATCTTACCTGATTTACCTTATGAGAAAGAAAGTTTTAAACCACATTTTACTCTCGAGACTTTTGATTATCATCATGGTAAGCATCATAATACTTATGTACAAAATCTAAACAATTTACTCAAAGATAAAGAAGAATTACAAAAAAAAGATTTAGAAGAAATAATAGAATGGTCATCACAAAACTCAAATGCGGCTATTTTTAATAACGCAGCCCAAATATGGAATCATACCTTTTTTTGGCATTCAATAAAGCCGCAGGGCGGAGGTAAGCCAGGCGGTAAAATATTAGAACAAATTAATAAAGATTTCGGTAGTTTTGAAGAGTTTTGCGAACAGTTTAAGCAAGAGGCAGTAGGGCAGTTCGGTAGCGGCTGGGCATGGCTTGTATATCACGATAATAGGTTACAAATTATAAAAACCGCTAATGCCGGTACACCTATAGCAAACGGTATGAAGCCGCTTCTTGCATGTGATGTATGGGAACATGCTTATTATATTGATTATCGTAACAAACGACCTGATTATGTTGACATATTTATTAAGCATATGATTAACTGGAAGTTTGTAGCAGATAACTTAATAAAATAAAACTATGGCTGATATAAAGGTAAGAAAACATCCTATTATTAATAATCTGAATCTGAAGCAAGAGTCAAAAACTCCTGTAGTTAATGAGCAATCTGATATATTAGAGGAGTTAAAAGACCTAAAAAAATTCAACAATCTTCTAGCAATCAAACAAAAACATTGCAGGAGTTAGAGCAAGCACAGAAAGCTCCTATCGAATATATAGCTTTTAGTGGAGGAGGAGCTAAGGGAGCAATATATTCCGGAGCTTACGAGGCAACAAAAAAAGCTGGTATTTTAGATAATGTCAAGGCGGTAGCAGGTTCTTCCGCTGGTGCTATAACTGCCACAGTGGTAGCTCTTGGGACACCGCCTGAGCGATTTGAAGAAATTTCTAAAAATACAAATCTGCAAACTTTACTTGGCAAAAAAGGATTTTCTGCGGATATAGTACAGTTAAATAAAGACGGTAAACCTTTATATGCTCTATTAGAACTTGTTATTAAAGAAAATATAGGAAATTTTTTACAGAGATCAGATATAGTAAATGTTAAAGATGATAAAGTTCTTGATGAATTAAGAGAAAGATACAACCAAAAAGACGGTAAAATATATTTTAAGGATATAGCGTTACTGCGAAAATACGATCCAGTGCAGTATAAGGATTTAGTAATTACGGCAACTCAGCAAGAGACAAGTGAACTAACTATTTTCAATAGCTTTGATATGCCAAATGTTGAAATTGCTTTAGCTTGCCGTGCTTCTGCTTCTATACCACTTGTTTTTAAGCCGGTAGAAATTGACAGTAAAAAATATATCGACGGTGGATATAGAGATAATATACCGACAAAATATTTTAAGGGCAATGAATCGGAATTTGATACAAAAGCAGTAACTGATAATGAAGGAAGATTACCTTAGCTAAAAAGCAAGGTAGAACTCTAGCTATGGCTTTTGGTATGGGTATGGAAGCTGATGCAAATATTGCTAAGTTTAAATTTACTAAACAAGATTTAGAAAGCTTTATAACTAAGAGTAAAAAATTCAAAGCAAACATAGTGTAGCTACAAGTCATGTCAGTAGGGGGTGAGTTAGGTGTTTTTATGTCATTCCCGCTTTCGCGGGAATGACATCGAGCGGGTTTTTCGAGCCATGCAACAAAGCTCGCCTTTCCTCGCAATGACGACTACTAAAAAAAATGAATATCGGTAAATTTAAACTAATTGTTTTTGACAAGCTAGACAGTACAAACTCTGAGGCTATGAAAATGGCTCAGAATGCTAAAGTTGATTCAAACTATGCAGTACTTGCCAAATCTCAAACTAATGGACATGGTAGAAGCGGCAAAAACTGGCAGTCTAGGTCAGGTAACTTACATGTAAGTTTACTAATAAAGCCTGATAAAGAGCTAGAATTATTGCCGCAATTATCTTTTGTTACGGCACTTAGCGTTTATGATAGTATAACCTCTTTATGTCACTCCCATAGTTTTCTATGTCATTCCCGCGAAAGCGGGAATGACATCAGGAACGAAAATAACATTATACAACTAAAATGGCCTAATGATGTATTAATTAACGGTCAGAAAATTGCCGGTATACTTCTTGAATCTGTTAAAGTAGAAAATAATTATTACCTTATTATCGGTATCGGCATTAATATTACCTATCACCCTGATAATATCGACCAACCTACTACTAGCTTAATAAGCGAAAATCTACCGCCTATAGAACCGCAAGCTTTACTTGAGATATTAATAGAAAATTTTGAAGAATATTATCAAATTTGGCATAATAACGGTTTTCCTTTTATTAGAAAAAAATGGTTAGAACATGCTTATAAGTTATATGAAAATATTAGCGTTAAATATCAAAATGATATAGTAACCGGTCTTTTTAAAGATATCGATAATACCGGCAGAATAATATTGCAACTACCTTCCAAAAAAATAATCTCTTTTTCCACTGCTGAACTTTTTTTTAGCAAAAATATTACTAAATTTAAATTGTAGATTTAATTTTTGTTAACTTCTACTTAAGCTCCAATTTAACAAGGTAATAAATATATGCCCCAAGAGAATAACAACCCAAGTTATCTGTCTCAAGCGTTTTTAACAAATGCATATGAGCAATTAAACGAATTTAAAAAACTTTCTTCTAATAACATTCGTACATTAATGCAAGATTTTTATAAAATTGAAAAAGCTTTTAAATGTACATTATTTACGGGTAATAATAACGCATGTGAAGGTTTAGTAGAATTATATGACGAAGTAATAAAAAAAATGCCTAATTATGAACTTCAAAATATAAATATAACACAATTTAGAGATATTATGGTCTCAGTCGGAAGAGAACTTAAGCATGAAAAATGTATAAATACCTCCTTATTGTCAGTAAATATTAATGAAAAATTTCTTAAACCAAGTGTTGTTACACACGTAAAAACTATTAAAATATGTCAACAGCAAAATAGTGAAGATCCTTTCGCAATTAACGAGTCAGAAATATTTAATCAAAAATGCAAGGTTAAGCAGTACGGAATTTGAGCAATTTAATAGCTTTTTTAAAGCAAGACGTGGAAGTAATTTTGCTTTGAGATTTAGGAATTATGCAGATTATAGAGGAATTAACGAGGTTATTGCTAAAGGGGACGGTAATTTAAATAAATTTCAGCTAAGGAAGATATATAGCGATCCTATTGCTCCTTACGAACGAGTTATCACTAAACCGGTTAATAATAGTGTAATTCTATATATTAATAATGTAAGAACTATGGGCATTGTAGATTACAACGATGGTATAGTGACCTTACCAAATCCCTTAGGTCAAGATGTAATTTTAACTGCTGATTTTACTTTTGACGTAGCAGTTAGATTTAGTATAGATAGTTTTGAATATTCTTATTGTAATGACGGTTCTATAGCGTTATCCAACATAAAGTTAGTGGAGGTGATTATATGAGTATTGCGATTGAAGAGGTAATTACAAAGCTTACGAATTTTATTTATTGTTTTCAAATTAAGCGAGCTAGCGGTGAGGAATTAAACTTAACAAATAGCGATCATGCTATAAAAAGTGCAGAGAGAGTTTTTTTACCGAATTCCGGTTTAGATTTAAAAGAAGCGGAATTTAACGATTCCGCACAAAACCATATAATCATTGAAGGTATTTTTGAGGAAAACGGCATTACAACGACAATGGATTTAAATAATGCTATTGTTAAAATAATAATATATACTGACAAGGTTTTTGAGCATTTCGTTACATATTATTGCACTTTATATACCAAAATACGATTTAAACTTGTAAATACATTTAAAACCCGAAACGGTAAAATATAATCAGACTATAATTAATCGATATAGCAAAACATGTAGAGCAGTTTTCGGAGATAGTCAATGTAAAATAGATAAAGCTTTATATAGTGGCATATATAATAGTGGCATATATAAGGTTCAAGAAATGCTCAAGGAAAGTTTAAGAATACTAGATTTAGATAAAGAAAACGGCTATTATAACGACGGTCAAATTATATTCAGCGAAAATCGTTTTAACAGTATAAGTTCTAAGCAATTTCGGTGATTTGATTATATTAGAGGATATTATACCGGATTATGTTAAAGATGCCGAGGAAGTAAAAATTACTGCCGGATGTGATAAAAATTTTATAACCTGTTGCAATAAATTTAATAATGCTATAAATTTTAGGGGCGAACCGCTAATACCAAAAACAGATTTTATAAATTTAGTATAATCAATGAAACAAAGTTTTATAAAACTAGTATATGCAGAGCTAAAGAATATAATAAATATGAAAAGCTCCAAACAACAGCAACAAAAAGAAACGCAATTAATTGATTATTTTAAAATAGTTGAAAGTAATATATTATATACATTTCAAAAAATAAAAAAGGAATATGAAAGAGACTAAACGTTTTTTTAACAAAAATAATAGATTAAATAAAGGTTATGCTAAGACTTTTAGTGTAAACGAACCTGATAATAATTTTTACCGTAAAAAATTTGAACATATATTACCGCCAATTGATTTAATCAGTGAGTATGAGAGTATTTATCCCGGTACTTTACAGGAATTAATACATATGGCACAACAAGAACAAGCTCATAAGCATGCTATAGACCTAAAAAACTTGAAAATACAGGCAAGAGTCGCTAAATTAACACGAATCTGTTTATTAATATTTGGAATTTGCCTTGTAGTTTCAATTTTTTTTAAAACTTTCTAAATAAAATTAAAGATAAAATATTTTATTTACTTGTAATTTTAAATAAAATAAGTTAAATGCAATATATATTTATTTATAAACATAATACGGAGAAATTTTATTTCTAAAAATAATTTTCCTAAGGCTAATAGAGAAATCAGAGCTAGAGAAGTTCGTTTAGTAGGCGAAAACGGCGAAATGCACGGCGTCATAAATATTAGAGAAGCATTAGATATGGCGGAAAGAGCCGGTCTTGACTTAGTCGAGATATCACCGAATGCTGTACCCCCTGTCTGTAAAATTCTAGATTTTGGTAAGTTTAAGTACGAAAGCAAAAAACGTTTGCATGAAGCACGCAAAAAGCAAAAAATCGTCGTACTTAAAGAAATGAAATTTAAACCTAATATTAGTATAGGTGATTTTGAAACTAAGTTAAGAAAAATAAAAGAATTTTTAAAAGACGGAGATAAAGTAAAAATTTCTTTATGGTTTAAGGGACGAGAGATTCTTCATAAAGAGGTCGGTCAAGAACTATTTAAACGTATAGAAGTAGGGCTCGAAGGACTCGTTAAAATCGATCAGCATGCTAAAATGGAAGGTAAGCAGATGATAATGATCGTTAGCCCTGATATTAAGGTGCAATAGCTACTCAAATCGTCATTGCGCGCGAACGTAGAGAGTGTAGCAATCTCAGGAATTTTACTGTTTCATGAGATTGCCGCGTCGAGGCTTTGCCTCTCCTTGCAATGACGTGTAATAACAACAATAAAAAATCAAATCAAAATAAGTTATGCCGATTAAAATTTTAATGCCTGCTTTATCTCCAACTATGACGGAAGGAAATCTAGCTAGGTGGTTAAAAAAAGAAGGGGACAAAGTTAATCCTGGAGAAGTAATTGCTGAAATTGAAACCGATAAAGCAACGATGGAAGTAGAAGCAGTAGACGAAGGTATACTTGCCAAAATAGTTATCCCACAAAATAGTCAAAATGTACCTGTTAACTCTTTAATTGCCGTGTTAAGTGAAGAGGGAGAAGAAAAAACGGACATTGATGCGTTTATTGCAAAAAATAATAGTGTATCACCGTCACCGAAAACAGATGCTAATCTTCCGAAACCCCACGAGAATATAGCTAATGTAGAAGAACAGGTAACAGTTATAAAACATGATGCTAGTAAAATATTCGCCTCACCGCTTGCAAAAAGACTTGCAAAAATGGGAAATATTAGATTTGAGAGCGTGAAAGGTAGCGGTCCGCACGGTAGAATAGTCAAACAAGATATCTTATCATATACTCCTAGCACTGCTCATAATAAAATAGTTAGCAGAAATCCTGAAGAATATCGTTTAGTACCAAATAATAATATCCGCAAGATTATAGCCAAGCGTCTGCTTGAATCTAAACAAACAGTTCCACATTTTTATTTATCTATAGAATGTAATGTCGATAAATTGTTAGATATAAGAGAAGACATTAATAAATCTTTTTCTGAAGATAAATCAACAAGGATATCGGTTAATGATTTTATTATTTTAGCAGTAGCCAAAGCTTTACAAGAAGTGCCAAGTGCCAATGCTAGCTGGGGAGAAGATGCAATTAGATATTACAGTAATGTCGATATTTCAGTAGCGGTAGCGATTGAGAACGGGCTTGTTACGCCGATAGTTAAAAATGCCAATCAAAAAAACATTCTAGAACTATCTCGTGAAATGAAAGAATTAATAAAGAAAGCAAAAGATAATAAATTAACCCCTGAAGAATTTCAGGGCGGAGGGTTTACCATTTCTAACCTCGGTATGTACGGTATTAAGAATTTCAATGCTATAATTAACCCACCGCAAAGTTGTATAATGGGTGTCGGAGCTAGTGCAAAACGTGCTATAGTCAAGAATGATCAAATAACTATAGCAACAATTATGGACGTAACTCTTTCTGCCGATCACCGAGTAGTAGACGGAGCGGTCGGTGCTGAGTTCTTGGCAGCATTTAAAAAGTTTATAGAGAGTCCCGCTTTGATGTTGATATAAGTCGTCATTACGAGCAGCCATAGGCTGCGTGGCAATCTCGTCAAATATCCTGAGATTGCTGCGTCGAAACTTTCAGTTTCTTCTCGCAATAACGTTGAAATCTCAACCCATAAACAAATCACAATAAAATAACATGCGTTTTTCAGATAATTTAGCAAAAATTTTAGATAAATACGAAAATTTAGGCAACAAACTATCTTCTGGCATTATGGGAGACGAGTTTGTTAAGGCATCTAAAGAATATGCAGAACTTGAAGATGTTGTAGCAAAAATTAAAGAATATAATAAGGCTAAATCTGAGCTTGAAGAAGCAAATAATTTTAAGCTAGAAGTGGGACTTGATAATGCCACTTTAGAAATGATTGAAGACGAAATACACACTCTTGAAAATTCGTTACCAAAACTTGAAAGAGCCGTAAAAATTGCTTTATTACCGAAAGATGATGCGGATAGTAAAAGTGCTATTATTGAAGTTAGAGCAGGAAGCGGCGGAGAAGAAGCTGCACTTTTTGCTGCCGTACTTTTTAATATGTATCAAAGATATGCTGAGTTAAAAGGATGGCGTTTTGAGATATTAGCAATTTCCGATACGGGAATAGGCGGTTATAAAGAAGCATCGGCGTCACTAAAAGGCAAAGATGTATTCTCTAAGCTCAAATTTGAGTCAGGCGTTCATAGAGTACAGAGAGTACCGGAAACGGAATCACAAGGACGTATTCATACTTCGGCAGCAACGGTTGCAGTACTTCCTGAGGCTGAAGAGGTTGATATTAAAATTGAAGATAAAGACTTAAGAATCGATACTTATAGAGCTTCAGGGGCTGGTGGACAGCACGTTAATACTACCGATTCTGCCGTACGTATAACTCATATCCCTACCGGTATTACCGTAGCCTTGCAAGATGAGAAGTCACAGCATAAAAATAAAGCAAAGGCGTTAAAAATTCTACGTGCTAGAATTTATGAAGAAGAACGACGTAAAAAGGAACAAGAAAGAGCCGATAGCAGAAGAGGGCAGGTAGGTTCGGGAGATCGTTCGGAACGGATACGTACTTATAATTTCCCACAGGGAAGAGTATCCGACCATAGAATAAACTTAACACTTTATAAGATAGACGAAGTAGTTAAAAACGGACAATTAGATGAGTTTGTTGAAGCTTTAATTGCGGATGATGAAGCTAAAAAACTTTTGGAGATATAAGTATATATCGTCATTGTGAGTAGGCATTGTTGCGTGGATCAATTTCACCTCTGTCAAGCCACGGGGGGTGACAGAGGTGAAATTGATCCACGCAACAATGCCTACTCACAATGACGATATACAGCAAAAATACAGCCTAATAAACAAATGAAACCACAAGCATCTATAAACGGTAAAATCTGGCAGCAGAAACTGATTAACGAAGATATAGTCACCGAGTTATGTCGTAGTTTCAAAATTAGTGATTTACTTGCTAGGATAGTATCATTAAGAGTAAATAATCTAGAGGAAGTAGAAAATTTCTTGACACCGAAAATCAAAAATTTATTACCTGACCCTTTTCATCTACTTGATATGGAAAAAGCTGTAGATAGAACCGTTACAGCTATTTTAAATAACCAAAAAATATGTATCTTTGCCGATTATGATGTAGACGGTGCTACTTCAGCCGCTTTACTTAAAAATATTTTTAGAGATTTAAATATACTATGTGATATTTATGTTCCTGATCGTATAGCTGAAGGATATGGTCCAACTCCTTTTGCTATACAAAAAATTAAAGATAACGGCACAGAATTATTAATTACGGCTGATTGCGGTGCTATGGCACATGAAGCCCTAAAATACGCAAAAGACGTTAACCTCGATGTTATAGTAATCGATCATCATATAGCTACGGAAATATTACCGGATGCAGTAGCTATAGTAAATCCAAATCGCATTGATGAAAAAAGCGAATATAAACATTTGGCAGCCGTAGGAGTTGCTTTCTTATTTGCAACTGCAATATTATCGAATTTAAAGAAGCAAAATTATTTCACGCAAACGATGCTTCAGCCTAATCTAATGAAGTATCTAGATTTAGTGGCTCTTGGTACTGTTTGCGATATGATGAAATTAACAGGCTTAAATCGTGCATTTGTTGCAAGCGGATTGAAAGTAATGCAACAAAGACAAAATATAGGGATTAAAACATTATATGATATGGCAGGGCTTAATGAAATACCAAAATGTTATCATTTAGGGTTTATTCTAGGTCCGCGTATCAATGCGGGCGGTAGAGTAGGAAAGTCAAGTTTAGGGGCTAATCTCCTATCTACTAGTTGTTCTAATGAAGCAAATAAATTAGCTGAAGAACTTGAAAAACATAATAATGAGCGTAAAGTAATTGAGTTATTAATGATAGAAGAAGCGATGGAAATTGCTTTGACACAACAAGATAGTAGTTTATTATTTATCGTAAAAGAAGGATGGCATCCAGGCGTTATAGGAATTGTTGCCGGCAAATTAAAAGAAAAATTTGATAAGCCGGTGGCAGTTATAGCTTTAAATGATGGGATTGGTAAAGCTTCATGCCGTTCTATTTTAGGTATTGATTTTGGTGCTGAAATTATCAATGCTAAAAGCAAAGATTTGCTAATAACAGGCGGAGGTCATGCTATGGCGGCAGGTTTTACCGTAACTGCTGAAAAATTACAAGAATTGCAGAATTTTTTTAATAATGCTTTTAGAATTAGTATAAATAAACTAGAAAATTATAAGCATGCAGAATATGATATTGATTTAACGGTTAATAGTGTGAATTTCCCTTTAATGGAGGAATTAAACACTTTAGAGCCTTTCGGTCAAGGAAATCATGAGCCTATATTTAAATTCGATGATTTATTTGTATTAAAAGCGGATATCGTTGGAAGTAAGCATATTAAATGTATGCTTGTTCCAAATAAGCGAGGCTTTGGTAATAAAGCCTTATCTGCTATTGCTTTTAATTCGGTAGGAACTGCATTTGAAGATGTTTTATTAAGCCCTAAAGCAAAAAATATTGCCGCAATAGGAACATTAAAAACTAATAATTGGCAAGGTAATTATACTATTCAATTAATTATAAAAGATATACTTCTAAGAGAATAGATAGACAAGTATATATAATAATAACTTAAAAAATAATAATTTATGAGCAATTTAAAGAAAACAAAAAATACTACAATTTCTAAAGACTTAGCAGAAGTACAAGAGTATTATCAAGATTATCCTTATCCTTTCAGAGACCCAAATCAAGAAAAAGAATGTTTACTTGCAATATGCGGTGAGTTCTTAGGAGAATTAAACCATTTTCTATATCAAGGAAAAGAAAATTTTAATAATAATTTTAGATGCTTAATAGCAGGTGGCGGCACCGGTGATTCGACTATTTATCTTGCCGAACAGTTAAAAGATAAAAATGCCGAAATAATATATCTAGATTTCAGCAAACCTAGCATGGAAGTAGCACAAAAACGTGCGGAAGTACGAGGTCTTAAAAATATTAAATGGATTAATGATTCAATATTAAATATACCTAATCTAAAACTTGGAAAATTCGATTATATAAATTGTACCGGCGTGCTTCATCATTTAGCAAATCCTGATGAAGGTTTAAAAAATCTAAAAGATTCTTTAAAACCGACCGGTGGTATGGGTTTAATGGTATATGCTAAATACGGACGTACCGGTGTTTATCAAATTCAGGATTTAATGAAAATGATAAATAAAGATACTAAAAGTCGTGTCGAAGAAGTAATGAACGGGAAGCTAATTCTAGATAATTTGCCTGCTACTAACTGGTATAAAAGAGGTTGGGAGTTATTTTCAGATTACCAAAATTTCGGTGACATCGGAGTTTATGATATGTTCCTGCACAAACAGGATAGAGCCTATTCCGTTCCTGAGTTATATGAATTCGTAGAAAAAGCAAGCTTAAATTTTGTTGATTATCTTGATCCTTTAGAGAAAATTTTATTAAGACCGGAAAATTATATAAAAGATTTTTCACTTCTACAAAAAGTTAAAAAGATGGATAAAGTAACTAGAGAAGCAATTTCCGAAATACTTACCGGTAATATTATTAAACATTCATTTTACGTATCAAATCAAAAAGATAGTGTAGCCTCTCTTGATGACCTTGATAATATACCGTACTTCCATAATATTGCCAATTTTGCTAAACAAATTTATGAGCATTTGGAATCTAATCCTTCAGCAGTAAATAATGCTATTAATTTTACTATTAATAATGGGATATTAAATAATGTTAATATCTCAATGTCGATATTTAGAAGCACTAAATATATTTTTAAATATATGGTAGAAGAGAAAAGTTTAAGAGAAATATTTGATGCGGTACGCAGCGAATTAAACCAAGAAATAAGCAATGAGGCCTTATTAAATGAAGTTAAAAACATATGCATGCCATTACTTAATACAAATGTGTTATTGTTAAAATCAAAGGATTGCTAGAGTTATGTGGATTGATTTATCCGTCATTGCGAGAAGAGGTTACCAGGGGCGTCATGAGCTACGCAGCCGTAAGCTGTGCAGCAGCAATCTCATGAAATAATAATAAACTTCCAAGATTGCTTCGTAATTTTCTCACAATGACCATTTACCGATTACCTGCTCGCAATGACGATTTGGGTTGACAATGTGCTATTAACGTTGTTAGTATGCTTTTACATATATAGCCAGCTCTTATAAGCTAACAAGATAAATAATTCTTCAAACCGCAAGAATAAATAAAACTTTCTAAAAATCTAATTTGATTCCTAACTTAAATAAGTATATTACTTACCTTTAAACTTAATTGCTAACTCAACTTTTCAATTATAATCTATTAATAATAAAATAATGAACACAACTAATAAAGAATCCACAGCAGAACTTAACAATACCGAATCCAATAACAATTATAATAATTTTGCAGAGAACGGTAATATTATTAATTTAAAACAATTAAAACGTAAATTACCGGAGGAACTACAAGCTCAAGCGGAAGAATTAAAAATTGAAAATATTAATTCATTACTTAAACAAGAATTAGTTTTTGCAATTTTGAAAAAATCCGTAGAGCAGGGAGGTTTAATAGTGGGAGAGGGGGTACTTGAAGTACTACCTGACGGGTTTGGTTTTTTACGTTCGCCGGAAGTAAACTACTTAGCAGGCCCTGATGATATTTATATTTCTCCTAGTCAGATTCGTCGCTTTGGTCTGCGTACCGGTGATACTGTAGAAGGTCAGATCAGAGCTCCAAAAGCCGGAGAACGTTATTTTGCCTTACTGAAAGTCAATAGAATAAATTTTGAAGACCCTTCTAAAGCTTATCATCGTGTTCATTTTGATAATTTAACCCCCTTATATCCTGATGAAAAATTAGGATTAGAACTTGAAAATAATAGTAAAGATAGTAAGGATTTTAGTACACGGGTTATTGAACTTGTTGCCCCTATGGGTAAAGGACAACGCGCATTAATAGTAGCACCGCCTCGTACAGGTAAAACCGTATTATTACAAAATATAGCACATGCAATTACAACCAATAATCCGGAAGTATTTTTAATAGTACTGTTAATAGACGAAAGACCTGAAGAAGTAACCGATATGCAACGTTCCGTGCGTGGGGAGGTTGTTAGCTCTACTTTCGATGAACCGGCAAGTAGGCACGTGCAGCTTGCAGAAATGGTTATCAAAAAAGCAAAGCGTTTAGTAGAACATAAAAAAGACGTGGTAATTTTAGTAGATGCGATAACACGTTTAGCTCGTGCTTATAATACCGTAGTGCCGTCATCAGGCAAAGTATTAACGGGCGGTGTTGATGCTAATGCTCTTCAGAGACCTAAAAGATTTTTCGGAGCAGCAAGAAATATTGAAAACGGCGGTTCGCTTACTATAATCGGTACGGCTTTAATTGAAACTGGTTCTCGTATGGATGAGGTAATTTTTGAGGAGTTTAAAGGTACAGGTAATTCCGAGATAGTTCTAGATCGTAAGATTGCCGATAAGCGTATTTATCCGGCTATTGATATAACTAGATCAGGAACTAGAAAAGAAGATTTATTAGTAGATAAAATAATATTAAATAAAATGTGGGTTCTTCGTCGTATTATCGATCCGATGGGTAGCAGTGAAGCAATAGAATTTTTACTCAAAAAACTTGACAATACTAAAACTAACGGTGAGTTTTTTGAGATGATGAAGAGTCCTGAACGTCCTAAGAACGGTCTATAGTCAATTGATACCTATATTGTGCTTCGTTGTTCATCGGCTCGCCTATTTATTATAGGCTTCGCTCCTCACGCCTGTCACAGTATAGGTCTGAATTGACTATAGTATTCTAAAAAAGTATATAAGATCATGAGTATAACACTTGATTATTTAATTGAAAGAAGACAAATAAAATCTCGTTTGTTAATTTGGAAGCTAGTAGCTATTATTTTAATTGCGATCGTATTCTTACTAGTCGGTAAAGATTTTGCTCCAAAAGAGGTTTTACCTATTAATAGTAATGAAGACTATATAGCTTCCGTATTAATAGACGGAATAATTCTTGAAGACGAAAAGCGTGACAAAAAGCTCAAAAAAATAATCGATGATTCTCATATTAAAGCATTAATAGTTAACGTAAATTCTCCCGGCGGTACGGTAGTCGGCTCTGAAAAAATTTATAATATTCTGCGTAAAATATCCGCAAAAAAGCCGGTAGTGATAGTTATGGGAACAATGGCTGCAAGCGGCGGTTATTTAATCTCTCTTGGAGGTGATTATATTATCAGCCATAACGGAACTATTACGGGTTCAATCGGTGTAATACTACAAACAGCCGAGGTAACGGAGCTTGCTCAAAAATTGGGTATTAAGTTTAATAATTTCAAATCGGGTGAATTAAAAGCTGTCCCAAATCCTACCGAAAAACTGACGGAAGCAGTGCGGGTAACCATTATGGAAAATATAGAAGATACTTATAATTTCTTCCTTGAACTTGTTTCAGAGAGGCGTAATCTTCCTATAGAAGAAGTAAAAAAGCTCGCAGACGGACGAGTATATTCAGGTCGTCAGGCTTTAAAGTTAAAGCTTGTGGATGCTATAGGCTCGGAAGATACTGCATTAAAATGGTTACAGGAAGTTCAGAAAATTAATGTTAATCTACTAGTTAAAGATTATCAATTAAAACCAAAATTAATGGACATAATACTTGAAGATTTTGATAGTATAGCACCTAGTTTTTTTAAAAATAGTTTTAACGGAATCAAAGCGATTTTTTAATAATGATTACTAAGAATTATTTAATAGATAAAATACATGATAAGCTGAATTATCTTTCTAAAGAAGATGTTAAAGATTCAGTAGATTTAATTTTAGATTATTTAAACGAATCTCTTAAAGAACAAAAGCGTATCGAAATCAGAAATTTCGGTAATTTCTCTATCCGCAAACACAAATTTCCTGAAAGCAAAAAATTCTATAATACGGTTTATTACAGAATGCCTAAAAATTTATTTAAGGAGTAAATAAGTTATGGAATGGGCTAAATATAGTACTAATAGAGAAGTGGCAAATAATAAAAAGCATGGTACTACATAATAATATTTTTTCCATGGCTCTTCATATTGAAGATTTAGAACTCTTCAAAAAAATATTATCGATAGATGGGAAGCTGATTATTCAAGCACTTAATATAGACTCTTTTATATATCACGATATTATAGGTAATGGGAAATATGATTCTTTTTTTGAAGCATTATATAATTACTTAAATGATAGTAAACCAACAATCATGCCTTTAGTATCTGAATAAGAAAGAATATTATCCTATTGTTGAAGAATTATGTAATGAATCTTTAAAGGAAAAAACATCATCAATAATGCTATATTTAGAAAAAGAATCTGATAATCACCCTCTACCTAGATGGGAATATGAAGAAACTTTAGAATATTATTTAAAAACTAGAAAAAATTATGATAAGCTTAAACCTGAACCCGAAATAGAAAGAAGCAAAGATGAACCTAATTTAAATTAGGCAAAATTAGATTTAAAATATTATGAAGAATCTTTAGACTATTACTGAAAGGTTATAGGGTAGGGTAATAAAATTTACCTCTCACTTGACATTATAATAATAGGCAGCTATCTTAAGTGTAAAATTAAAACAGGGTATTTATGATAAGATGTTTAATAATTTTATTTGCTTCTATAGCTTTAATTGGCTGTACCGGTCAAAAAACTACGAAACCCAAAGAAGTAGTAGAGCTTGACGTTGATCCAAGCTATGCAATTATGCAAACAATCGATAGTACTAACAGAAATATCGCTAGCACTACTTCATCTCTTCCGAGTACTCCGGCTAGATAGAAATGCTTGCTATTATTTCTTCTGCTAAAACTCTAAATTTCGAGAAGTTAGCTCCCAAGACGGAGCTGACGACTCCAATTTCCCTTATGTTAACTAATCAACTACTTTCTACACTCCAAAGCTATTCTGAGAATCAATTATCGAAAATAATGAATATAAGTGCAAAACTTGCACATACAAATAAAGAAAGATTTAAGGATTTTGATAATCAAGATAGTAAAGCGGCTATTTTTTCTTATGCAGGAGATGTTTTTATACATATATAGAAATTAATTAATCATGAATTAAATTTCCTGCAATCACATTTGCTTATTATATCAGGACTTTACGGAGTCTTAAAACCGCTAGATACTATTAAGCCGTATAGATTAGAAATGGCAACAAAATTAAATGAAATAAATTTAACAAACTTTTGGCAAGATGAAGTCACTAATTATATTAATAAAATTCTTGCTAAACAGGAAAATAAATATTTACTCAACCTAGCATCACAAGAATATTCATCTGTAATAAACTTAAATATCAATTAGTTAACGTTCATTTTAAAGAAAATAGGAACGGTAAATTATCAACAATCGGTATAAATGCTAAAAAAACTCGAGGGGCGATGGTCAAGGTTATTGCTAACAACCTAATTGACTCACCTGAGCTACTTAAGAATTTCTCATATTTAGGTTATGCATTTAGTACTCAACACTCATCCGATAACGAATTGGTGTTTATTAAGAGTTAAAATAGCAGAGGTGAAATACCAATAGAAATGCTTTAAGTTATTAACCTTAATTAAAAAATTAGTATTTTCTTTGCAAAATAGTGGATTTACTTTATAATACATGCCTATTTATTAATAAGTATTTATTATGATAAAAAATCCTAAATCTTCAGCAGTCTCAAAATTTAATCCTATAGCATAGTCACACAATAAAATAATAGAGTTTAAATCAAAAAAGTCTTTAATTGTAGCGGAGGAATGAATAGAACCATTAAAAAATGTAAAAAGTTCTATAGATGCCAGTGCAGAAATAGCAACAACTCTTTTAAACTCTTTAGATAGCAAAACAACAAAAAAATTGGGTATTCCACAAGTAACAAGCCTAAAACTTAATACACTAAAAACTTTATTTGATAATTATGAATATAAAAATATTCAAGAACATAAAGTGCTGAAAGAAGCCTTAAGCAAATATCATGTTGCATTAAAAGCGAATAAAGAAATTAGCATTTTTATAAGCCCCAAAACTTATAGTATTCCTATTGTAAATAAAGAACCCGAAACTATTAATTTTATAAATATTTTTCTTCAACTTCAAGGGATGATCACTGCTATACATTGCAGTATAATGAATAACCCATGTGGAAGTAGCAGAAAAATTATTTATAGATATATTGTCAAAAGCAAATATAGATTTAAATTTAATATATTCCCAATACGAATTTCAAATTCATAAAGCTTATACCAATACTTTATTTGAGTTAGTCAATCAGTTTATATCAATGGAGTATGGAGATAAAATTATTAAAGATTTAACACCTCATATAAAGCATTATTACAATATTACATATACGCTCTCTACCATGTTAATGAATAATAATCACTTAGATGAAGCTAAAGAATTGCTTACGGCAGCACTTAGCAATATCACTATAGATGATCAAGTAAATGCCAAAGATATATAGGTTGGTGTCAGTATAACTTAGGGGTTGTTTATTATAAAACTGGTCAGTTAGAACTTGCTATAAAATATTATAATAGTGCAATAGATAGGTTACCTGAAGAGGAAGAAATCATATATAATTTATGGACTATCTATGGTTATCACTCTGATTCAAAAAATATAGAAAATTTACTAAATAAAATGCCTGAAGGTAGCATTAAAGCTTTACTAAAATTAGGTCGAGGCTTAAATAATATCACCAATGAAAAATTAGAGACAATGAATTCTAAAAATTTATTACCTTACCACGTTCAAAGTTTTGAGCTTTATAAATATACTGCTAAATATAATGCTCTTTCAGATGAGAGAAAAACTGCACAAAAAATACGTTTAGCAAAGGATTTAAATATAATAATTTAAAAAACTGATGTCAATAATGAGTTACTTGTACTTTCGGTTGCCATTTATACAAAACAATTGGATATAGCACGTAATATATTAAATAACATTCCTAACAACGATATTGCTATTTATAAAAGTTAAAATTTATCTACTTTAGCAGCTTTTCCTGATCCACATTCTATAATTTATAATGCAAATACATTAAAAAAAGAAGAAATAACAGCAGTCCTTAATGCTGCCAGCATCTCGCTAATGGCAGAAGATACAAAAGAATTTGTTTCTAAAAATGCTCAAAACGTTTTACAAAATGTAGAGAAAGTTTTAGAAGACGCCCCTCAAAATGAAGAAACTTTAGAAATTGGAATAAATGCTGCTTTACTTAATAATGACATAAATAAAGCTAAGGAATATGCAAACCAATTAAGTACGGAAAAACAAGAAGAAATTTTTACAAATGATTTTGGAGAGGTTAATGACGCAGAGGATTTAGATCAATTATTTAAGCAATATGATGAAAATTCATCAGTATTATCAGCTTAAAAAAAACAACAGCTTCATATATTAAGTCATCAAATTACTCATTATATCACTTCATGGAATATTCCAGAGAAAGGGTATATTAAAAATACTGAAGCTACTTATATAGGTAAATATAAAGATCAAGATTGTTATAGTATTATTGATGAAAAAATAAAGAAAGCTGTTGATTCTTTACTGCCACGATTTGAGAAAGCTATGGAGAAAGGAATAATACATATCAATATTGGAATAAATGGAGTTAAATTTTTGAAGAAGAATGCTGTTGCAATAAAAATTAACGCCGGTAAACGTATATTAACGGATAAAATTTATGCAAACACAAGAAAAGAGTTATTAATAAATTTTGATTATGAGACCACCCCTAAAGAAGCTGAAGTATTTATTAACGGTCACCATTTGGAGATTTGCTCTACCGAAGGTTTATAAATTCTATCCTGAATTGATTTATCTATCTAATTGATATTCTCTAACCTTTCTTTGAACACTGAAAAGCCTCTACTTTATGCTGCGTTCGCCGTTTGATACCTTTGTAGAAATACCAAAAGATGGAGAATGGTGAGTGATAGTGGGCTCGAACCACCGACCTTTACGATGTCAACGTAATGCTCTAACCAACTGAGCTAATCACCCTTATAATTTTTTTAATCTTTATGTAGTTTTGGCTTTATCGAATTATGGGCCTTATAATATTTACAATTAAGATAAGTGTCAATTGATTAGTTTAAGTTATATGTTAAAAAGATTATATTGATAAAAAATAGTTGTATAATATATCAAATTTGATATATTATACATATGACAAAGTGGATTATAAAATTTATCAATAATGCTGCAGAGAAAAAAGTACAGAAGCTTACTTATGATCTACAAGCTGATTTTTTACATCTATGTGAACTGCTTATTGAGTTTAGTCCACATAACGTAGGGATGCCCCACACAAAAAATATAGAAGGCAAACTTTGGGAACTATTATTTAGCTATGGATAAAAAAATAGTTATATTGCATACATTTTATTAAAAAAACAGAAAAAACTCCTAAAACAGCTATTGCAATAGCTAAAACTTAAGATTAAAGGAAGGTTTTAATGAAAAACTTTGATGAATTTAAAAAAGAGTTATTATCAAACCCTGAAGTAAAAAAAGCTTATGAAGAACGAAAAATGGAATTTGAGATAGCAAGCACTTTAATAAAGGCTCGTCTTGCATCTAATATGACTCAGGCAGATGTTGCTAAAAAAATGTCTACTTCTCAAGCTCAAATAGCAAGAATGGAAAGCGGACATCATATTCCTAATTTCTTAAGCCTTCAAAAATACGCTAAAGCTGTAAATCAAAAAATTAATTTGTTGATTACCCCATAGGGTGTACTACTAAATCTATATGTAGTTTTTAACCCTTGTTTTTTTAAAAAATTCATTAATGTACTAGATTTCAAGCTTTATTTCCATTATTTATAATATTTTATTATTTAGTCTATAATTTTATGGTGGATTTAAAAACTAAAGCCTTTGATATTTCTCAAAATTTCACTATTTCTCTTGACGGTCCTGCTGCTTCAGGTAAAGGGACTATCGGTTTAATACTGGCCAAGAAATTTTCTCTTAAATATTTTCAGTCAAGTATTGTTTATAGGCAGCTTGCGTTTGACTGTATTAGTCAAAAAATAGATGTCACTGATATAGATGCGGTAATTGCTTTATCTAAAGAATTAAAACTCGACAATAATTTTGACTTAGAGAATGAGAATATAGGAAATATAGCATCGCAAATTGCCGTAATAAGTGAAATTAGAAATAATCTAAACAAATACCTGATTAATCTAGTAAAAACAACACCTAGAATGATTATGGAGGGTAGGGATATAGGCACCATTGTTGCACCTGACGCCGATTTAAAGATTTTTATAACCGCGAATCCTCAAATTAGGGCTGAAAGACGATATAAGCAGTTGCAAGCAAAAGGAAAAACATGTATACTCGATGAGATTTTATGGCAAATAATTTTGCGAGATAAAAGAGATAAAGAGCGAAAAGCTGCACCGTTATTACCGGCTTCAGATGCTTTAATTATCGATACTTCAAAGCTTTCGGCTATGGAAGTCGTAGAAGAAGTAACAAATTATATAAAGAATAAAATAACTTGAAAAAGTGCTATGTTATTTTATTCCATTTTATGGCGTTGTTGCATGGCTAGTATGTCATGCCTGCGTAGGCGGGGATTCAGTAACTAAAAGGTAAAAACACACTGGATTTTTAATATTAAAAGCTCAAATAGTTTTGCTTTTCTGGATTCCCGCCTACGCGGGAATGACATAGAACGCTTTTTTTAGCCATGCAAGAGCATCCAATTTTATTAACCTTTCAAAAAAATTTTATTAGCCTAGGCACTTTAGCTAATATTACGAGAAGAATATGTCAATAAAACTAAAACAACGATTTGTTCCACAACTTGCAGCAATGAATCACGAATTTGAAGAAGATTTCTCTAAAATACTTGAAACCGTTGATACAAGTCATATAAAAGAAAAAACGGTAGTTAAAGGTCAAGTAATCGAAATAAAAAACGATATAATTATTGTTGACGTTGGATTAAAAAATGAAGGTAGAATACCTAAGTCTGAATTCTTAGCTTTACCTGAAGTTGGGGACGTAGTTGAAGTTTTCATCGAGAAAATTGAAGGACGTAACGGCAGAACGATATTGAGCCGTGAAAAAGCAGTTAAAGAAGAATTATGGGGACAACTAGAAATCATGTGTTCCAAGGGCGAATTTGTCGATGGTGCGATTTTCGGGCGTGTAAAAGGAGGCTTTACCGTGGATTTATCCGGTGTAGTAGCATTCTTACCGGGAAGCCACGTTGACGTTAGACCTATTAAAGATCCTACTTCTATAATGAATATCAAGCAACCGTTTAAAATTTTAAGTATGGATAAAAAGCTTGGTAATATAGTAGTTTCAAGAAGAGCTATTTTAGAAGAATCACGTTCCGAAGCTAGAGATGAGATGCTATCTAAAATTAAAGAAGGCATGGTATTAGAAGGAACCGTAAAAAATATTACTGATTACGGTGCGTTTATCGATCTTGGAAGTGTTGACGGTTTATTACATTTAACCGATATTTCTTGGGGAAGAGTTAACCATCCTTCAGAAGTGTTAGAATTTAACCAAAAGGTTAAAGTAATGGTTATTAAGTTTGATGAAAAAACCAAAAGAATATCACTCGGTATAAAACAACTTGATTCTAACCCATGGGAAGCAATTAAAGCAGAATTCCCCGTCGGTAAACAAATGACCGGTAAAGTTACAAATTTTGCTGACTACGGCGTATTTATAGAATTAAAAGACGGGCTTGAGGGACTTGTTCATTCAAGCGAAATTAGTTGGTTAAAATCTAATCAAAATCCTAGAAAAACGCTAACTATAGGGCAAGAAGCAGAATTTGTAGTTTTAGAGGTCGATACTGAAAAGCATCGTGTTTCTTTAAGTATTAAACAATGCCAAGAAAATCCTTTAACAAAGTTCGCTGAAAATAATCCTGTCGGTACTATAATTAAAGCACCGATTAGAAATATTACGGATTTCGGTATTTTTGTTGCACTCGGTAATAATATGGACGGCATGATTCATGAAGGTGATATTAGCTGGGAAGATAAAGGAACGGATCTATTAAAATCATACAAAAAAGGTGACGAAATAGAATGCAAAGTTCTAGCCATTAATATTGAAAAAGAACAAGTTAGTTTAGGTATAAAACAATTGTCGCCGAATCCATATCAAGAAATCAGTGATGAATATAAAAAAGGCACAATAGTTAAAGCCCTTATAACAGAAGTTAAAGATGAGGGACTCGAAGTATTATTAAACAATAAAGTAGCAGGTTTTATTAAAAGAACTGAACTATCGGATGAAAAAGACGAGCAGAAGCCTGAAATGTTTCAAATAGACGAAGAAATAGAAGCAAAAGTTGTTTCTATCGAGAAATCAATCGGTAGAATTTTATTATCGGTAAAAGCTCATAAAATAGCAGAACGTCAAAAAGCTCTCAAAGAATATGGTTCTAGTGAGAATACTACCAATATGGGAGATATACTTGCTAATGCTTTAGAAGATAAGAAGTAATAATCTATAAGTCATTGCTAGGAGCAACTGTAAGTTTCAATGAAGCAATCTCAGGAGTTCTATGCTACTTCATGAGATTGCCACGTCGGTTATTAAAATAACCTCCTCGTAATGACGAAAAACTATTTAATTCATCAATTTCAGGAGAAAATGTTAATGTCGTATGTACCGATAGTAATTGAACCAACATCACGCGGTGAACGTGCTTATGATATATATTCAAGATTGCTAAAAGAACGTATAATCTTTGTATGTAGTACTGTTGAAGATCATATGGCAAACTTAATTGTTGCACAATTATTGTTTCTTGAAGCAGAAAACCCTAAAAAAGATATATATATGTATATCAATTCCCCCGGAGGAGTTGTAACCGCAGGTCTTGCGATTTATGACACAATGCAATATATAAAACCTAAAGTGGCTACATTATGCATAGGTCAAGCTTGTTCTATGGGTTCACTTTTACTGTGCGGGGGCGAGCAGGGGATGCGTTATAGTTTACCTCACAGTCGTATTATGATCCATCAACCGTCAGGAGGTTATAAAGGGCAAGCTACTGATATAGAAATCCACGCTCAAGAAACCCTAAAAATCAAAAGGTTACTTAACGAAGTGTATAGTAAACATACTGGACAAGAGTTAAAACATATCGAAAAAAGTATGGAACGTGATAATTTCATGTCACCGGAAGAAGCAAAAAAATTTGGATTAGTAGATAATATAATGTCTTCTAGAGAAGCTATGGCATTGTTAGCAAAATAAAGATTAAATTTTATAGATTTAGTTTTATTATTATAGTATAAGAGAATTAATTTGTTATAGTCAAGTCAGTGGGATTTGCACACCAGGAGCGAGGAGTTAAGCCTAACTAATAGGAGAACGACGAGTGACGATGCAGGCGAGTCCAAATCAATTGACTATATTGGGGTCATAGCTCAGTTGGTAGAGTGTTTGAATGGCATTCAAAAGGTCGGGGGTTCGACTCCCCCTGGCTCCACCATGTCTTATTGCTATTTCAATTTATAAATACTTCACACAGTAAACATATTATAAACTAAGGACTTTTTGCTTTTCAAAAAAAGTTAGATAATATTCAATCTTATCATAATTCCTTTTTAGATTAGTTTTAACTTACTTAGTGAATTAATAAGAGGCTATAAAATGCATAAAGTAATTACACAATTATCAGAAATTAAATTAATTGGTATTAACAGCTCGCACCTCAAACGCTGCAGAAATGAACGCTGATACTGCAAAAATAGGAATAACAATGCAGCGATTTTTTGCAGACAAGCTACAAGACAAAATCCTAAATAGAAAAACTCCGAAAAAAGTTTTTTCAGTTTATACAAATTATGAGAGTGATGCTACCGGGGAATATACTTACTTTCTTGGAGAAGAAGTTACTTCTTTTGAGAATATAGCTAAAGAATTTTCAACTCTTACTATTCCAGTACAAACTTATGCAAAATTTACATCCGATCCTGATCAAAGGCCTAAAGTTGTTATTGATATGTGGCAAAAAATATGGCATATAGATGCGGCAATGTTAGGAGGGGAAAGAGCTTACATAGCTGACTTTGAAATATATGATGAAAGAAGTAGTGATCCACATAATGCAATAGTTGATATTTATATTGGCATTAAATTAAACTAGGCTATATGCTTTATCGGCAAGTTTTAACAATAACTCATTTTCTATTCCATCCTCAAGATTCCAACAGATAGCTAAAATAAGCTGGACAAAATACCAGCTTCTAACCTCTTGTAATTTAAAGCCAAAATAATTTGCTGCAAATTCTGTGTCTTGCTCAGTATTCATGGCAAAAATCCATACTTCATTTATAGGATATCTAATTACTCCTTTAGGGTCAATGACTACCCATTGCTTATCATTTTGTAATATATTCTCATGATGTAAATCACCGTGAAGTAAAATTTGAGGTTCAGGATTTTGAAGAAGTTTATCTCTCAATTTTCTTGCCTTTTGTAAGTAAGTTTTAGGCAAATCCCATTCTTTATCCAAAGCTTTCAGCTGATCCTTGCTATTAGGGAATTAGTGCATTTTTGGTATAGATGCTCTGTGCAACTTGCTCATAACAGAACAAGCTATAGCAATTTTGTTATCTGATGAATATTCTTTTAAGGAAATACCGGATACCGCTCTCTCAAGTAATAAAGCATTATCTTTTTGGGCTAGAATAGTTGCAGCATCAAACCCTGAAAAAACTTTTAAAGCTTCCGTTTCGTTTGTTAGGTCTTTAGCAGCACAGCTTAGTTTCAATATAATAGGCTTATTATTTTGATATCCTGATAGAACATAATTGAAAGATAAATTATCTATAGGTGCAAGGACATAATTATAATTGGATAGCATCTGACCCTCTTGATTCTTTTGATGAAGATTTTGACGATTATGAAATCGTCCTGCCAAAAGCTTATAGACTTAAAGGTGATACTGTTCTTGGTAATGATGTTGGGATAGGTGCCGAAAGTATGATTATGCCAGGGATTAAAATTGCTGATGGTGCAAGTAGTAGGAGCAAGAAGCTTAGTAACAAAAAATATCGGAGCTTATGAAATTTGGGGCGGTAATCCTGCTAAATTAATTAAAAAAATTAAAAAGCGTTTTTCTGATGATGATATAGCAAAATTATTGCAAATTAAATGGTGGGATTGGAGCGTTGACAAGATAAAGCAAAATCTATCGTTGCTACGTAATTCTGATGTAGATGCTTTATGGCAGAAATTTGAGACCGGGTTATAACAAATTTCATACGATTTAATAGTTTTTGTTTATTTTTTTGTATAACAGGGTTATTAGGATCTAACTCAATAGCTAAATTAAATTTACCTAATATCTCTAATACCACTCCTTTATTAATATATGCACTTGAATCGTTAGGGTTTAATTTAATTGCTTCATGAAATGCTTCAAGAGTTTGTTCATATTGACCTGACTTATATAAATAAAACCCTTTATTATAATAATCTGCAGCCTCTAATGCCCAAATTATGTTAGTTTGAAAAATAATTAGCAATAAGCTAAATAATAAACAATATTTTTTCATAATTATTTCTCTATTTTTGATATGAAAATATAGTAACAAAAAACTATTTGCAATTGATTATAAGATAATTTTATGCTATTTAAGCAATTATTTATAATGAATGTAGATATATTACAAATAATTTTCCAATTCCTAAAATTAAAATAGATTATGAAACCTTTAAATGTTATTCTCTTAAGCTTAATTTGTTTATCTTATAACTGCTTCGCTGGAATCATCCCTACTTAATGACTTTGAATTAATAGAAGAGTATGCAAATAAAGCTGATAAAGATACTTTAGTTATTTTTGATGTGGACTAAGTATTGGTTATACCGACCGATGAATTTGCCTTTAATGCTCCAATTAGAAAAGAACTAACTAAGCAACTAAAAGCAAAATATTCCGAAGATGAACTTAAATACTTATTCAGCCCCATTTTTAAAATTCGCAGAGTTCAGCCTGTTAATTCAAATATGAAAGACTTAATTAACCACCTAGGACAACGAAATATCCCGGCAATTGCTTTAACGGGATGGTGGACCGGTAAACATGGTTATATAACCGAAATGGAAAAATTTAGATTTAAAGACCTACAACAAGTAGATATTTCTTTTATCAATACTTCACCTTTTAAAGAAGATATGATTTTTCTGGAATTTAAAAACAAAGACGGTATTCCTATGTTAAAATCAGGAGTTATTTTAACCGCCTCTGCAGATAAAGGTTTAGTGCTTAAAACTGTTCTTGAAAAATCAAATTTACCTTTTAAAAAGATTATTTTTATTGATGATAGTTTAAAAATTCCTTGAATCGGTTGAAAAAATTTGCCATGAACTGAATATTGATTTTCAGGGTATTCATTACGGAGCTGCTAAAATAGCCTCCTTGCCTATTCTTGATAAAGAAAAAGAACATATTTAGCTTTTAGATAAGGAACGTGAAGAAAGATTTAAAAGTAAATAAACTACTTTGATAAGTTTATACATAAATATATTTTTTCTAAAAATTACTTATGGGACGATTTATTATATCATAATTGAGATTAGTTAAATATGAATCAAGTTATAATAATCAACGGTCCTTCTTGTGCAGGTAAAACAACAATAGCCAAAGAAATTTGTAGGCAATCTAATAATAAATTTATTCATTTATAAATTGATAAAGCCGGAGCGTTTTATAGTACGATTTTTCCTACAGAATTTAAGTTTGCAGAAAATGAAGCCGGCACTGAAAACAATGATGATAGACTAAAAGGTCTTTTTAATAATAATAGGTTAGCAAGAAGAAAAATTGTTGCGTTGATAATGCTTACAACCGCAAAAGCATTATTAGATAAAAATTTTAATATTGTAATCGATACGGCACTAGATGGTCCGGATGCTCAAGAACTTGCTAAATTTTATCTTAAATATCTAAATGGTTACAAAATAACCTTTTTAGGAATCTTTTGTCCGGTTGAAGAACGATTAAAAACTAGAACTGACAACCTCTTCTTAACGGAAGATTTTGTAAGATTACAGAGTGGACAATATGATGTTTTTGAATCTTGTAGAAACTTCTATAATACTTGGTTCTATAGCTCAAAGTTATGGGCTATAGAAAATTGCCTCTAAAATATTATCTATTTAATAGGAAAGCCCGGGACGGGTAAATATACTATAGCGAAAGAGCTTAGCAAAAGCGGTTATGTTATATGTGATAATTAGTTAATTAATAATCCTATTTTTGCTTTGCTTGGATATGATGGTTTTAAGAAGATTCCAGAATTTGCATGGGATACAATCGGACGTATTAGAGATCATGTTTTTGAGTTTATCGTGCAAGAACCTTTTAATAGTTATATATTAACCAATGTCTTAGAAGATAATCAAGGTGATCATAAGCTTTTTAAGCAAGTAGAAAATATGGCCTTGCAGCGTGACTCTCTTGTTGTACCGGTAAAACTACTTATTTCAGTAGAGGAAAATAATAAACGAATACAAAGGCCCGATAGAGTTTTGCGTTATAAATCTTTGAGTATTGAAGGAAACGCAGAGTTAATTAATATAACGCATCCTCATTTGTTAGAAATAGATGTTAGTGATCTAACAGCAAGTACTTTAGCAGAGAAGATTTTAGAGCATACAAATAATATTGAGTAAATGAATAATATTTTAGATTACAAATCATACTACGATTTAATTGAGAATCTGAAGCTAGAAATCAAGCAAACACGAATTCGTGCACATTTAAGTGTAAATAAAGAATTGATAAAACTATATTGAAATATTGGTTTTTAAATAATTAAACGTCAAAAGCTTGAGAAGTGGGGAGCAAAAGTTATAGAAAATATTTCTAAAGACTTATTAAAAGAATTTCCTGAAATGAAAAGATTATCTTATCAAAATATTTCTTATATGAGGCAATTTGCTGAAGAATATAACGATGAACAAATCCTCCAACAGCCTGTTGGAGAAATTCCCTGGGGATATCGTATAGTCATTTTCTCAAAAGTTAAAAATCATACTGAAAGGCTTTAGTATGCACACAAAACTATAGAAAACGGTTGGTCACGTAACGTACTAACCTTGCAAATTAAAAGCAATTTATGCGCAAGATCAGGAAAAAGTATAAATAATTTTGGACATACTTTACCGGCAATGCAGTCTGATTTAGCAAGATCAATTATAAAAAATCCTTATAATTTAGAATTTCTAGATATTAAAGAAAATATTTTAGAACGGGAACTAGAAAATAAGCTAATAGATAATATTAAGGATTTTTTATTAGAACTCGGTCAAGATTTTGCATTTATAGGTAATCAATACCATATAGAATTAGAAGAAGAGGATTATTACTTAGATTTAGTTTTTTATCATGTTAAACTTAAATGCTATGTTGTTATTGAATTAAAAGCAGGTAAATTTAAACCGGAATATGCAGAAAAACTAAATTTTTATTTAAATTTAGTAGATCATAAAATTAAAGATGAAACTGATAATCCTACAATTGGAATAATTCTATGTGAAGAAAAACGCAATATTATAGTAGAATACGCTATAGAAAGCTTGCAAAAACCTATAGGAATAGCACAATTTAAATTAACCAATTACCTACGAAATTAAAAAGCTATTTACCTAGTCCAAAAGATTTAGCTAGGTTAAAGAAACGAAGAGAAAAAGGATAATTATGAGTAGTGTAAATATTAGTTTAGCAACTCCTGATAATATTACAAATATTTTACCTTTGATGGCTCAACTTGGCTATCCTTCTAGTTCAGAAGAATTAACAGCACGTTTTAAGAATTTTATAAATCGTGAGGGGTATGGTGTTGCTTTAGCTAGTTTAGATAATAAAATAGTGGGATTTATTGCTTGGTCTAAATCGCTGCTTTTCGTCTCAGATAAAACTAGAATTCATATTGAAGCTTTAGTTATTGATGAGAATTATCGGGGAAAGCAAATAGGTAAAAAGCTTATGGAATATTTAGAAGAAATAGCAAAAAATATAGCCCCGTAATCGTTGATCTTACTTCTGGTTATCGACGTGCTAAAGACAGTATGCATATATTTTATGAAGTGCTAGGTTATCATAATTCCGGAGAAATGGCTAAATTATATTTAAGAAAAGAGTTATGAAGAATGAATCTGTAAAGAATATACGTTTAACCACTGCAACCGTTGCTGATTACCCTCTAATCCAAAATATGGTACGGTTTTATATATATGATATATCGCGTTATTGTGGGTTTGAATCAGATGAATATGATTGGACATTGCCACGAGATGGTTTATATGAAGCTGATGATTACAAAAAATATTTTATAGAAACGGATAGGAAAGCCTATTGAATTAAAGTAAATGACGAAATAGCAGGTTTTATATTGCTTAATAAGGTTGGAACGCATTATAAAATCGATTGGAATATGGGGGAATTTTTTATTATAGCAAGATTTCAAAATAAAGGAGTTGGTAGGCAAGTAGCTAAGCAAATTTGGCAAATGCATAAAGGATTATGGGAAGTTGCGGTTATTCCTGAAAATAAACCGGCATTAATATTTTGGCGGAAAGTCATTAACGAATTTACCAAAGGTAATTTATCTTGAAGAAGTTAACCTTGTTCAAATGATTGGATTATAAGGCCGAAAGAGTTATTTTTGAATTTGGTGCCAATATATTATGAATATAAATTTTACTACAACCTAATCTCTGCTTTTGCTAAATCTTTTAAAGTGCGTGATCCGGTGCATAGCATGGTAATTTTAAGCTGCTCGATTATCAATTGTATCTCTTCGGAAAGCAAGCTTTCAGAAGTATCTGCTGCTTTTAAAAATTGACCGGCAAGTCCAAAAATGTTAGCTCCTATACGAATTGCTTTTGCACCGTCAATACCGGATTTTAACCCGCCACTGGTAATAATTGGAATATCTTTTGAAACTTCCCGCACCATTTTTAGAGAATCTAAAGTCGGGATTCCCCAGTTAATAAAGCTACTAGCTATACGGTTTTGTAACGAATTTGTAGCACGATAAGCCTCTACTTGACTCCAAGATGTCCCACCGCTTCCTGCAATATCAAGAACCTTAACCCCTGCGTCAATAAGACTCTCAGCAACTTTTTTAGATAAACCGTATCCTACTTCCTTAACAATTACCGGAATAGAGAGGTAATTAATCACTTCTCTTATCTTAGGTAACAGCTTTTCCCAGTTTCTATTACCTTCCGGCTGAGTCAGTTCCTGTAACACGTTTAAGTGTAAAATTAAGGCATCGGCTTTAATAGCATCCACTAAATACTGACATTCTTTAGGTGTCACTCCGTAATTAAGCTGTACTGCACCGATATTGGCTAGTAAAGGGATATCGGGAGCTATATGCCTTACTGCAAATGTCTTGATTGTATCCGGTTCCGTTAACAAAACCCGCATAGAGCCAAGCCCCATAGCAATACCGGCTTTTTGAGCGACCTGTGCAAGTCTATAGTTAATATCTCTAGCTCTAGTCGTGCCTCCGGTCATACTAGAAATTAGGATAGGTGCTTGTAAAGATTTTCCGAGGAAAGTAGTAGTTGTATTTACGCTATCGTAGTTAATTTCCGGTAATGCATTGTGAATAAATTGAATAGATTCAAAACCGCTTTTAAGTGTAGATTCAACGTTTTTCGTAAGATTAATTTCAATATGGTCTTGCTTTCTTTCTATATCTAAATTCTGATCTTTTAGCATTTTCTCACTAATTCTTTTTACACTTAATCTATATTAATATATCTAGGTTCTGTGAAGATTTCTAATTGATTTTTTATTTTGAAGTATTTTTTAGCGAAAATTAATAAGATTTTTGAAGGAATAGTTATTCATATTTCAAAAAAACTTATAATTTGCAGCAAAAAAGAGTCATAATTATGATTATTCTATTAAATGTCCACAGAACCCTAAGCATTAAAGAAATAATCAAGTGCTGCAAGTTTTGAAGGTAAGTTTATTAATGGGTCTGAACGCTCAAAATCATAAGCATTGTAAATTTGGATGTATCCTATAGGAGTACAGTCTGCTTCTATAATGTAAGCGTGTATATTTTTAGGCTCATTATTTTCTAGCTTATACCCTCTAACATAGCTTGAGTATTTTTGTTCGATCAATTCTAAACTCCATTCTATATCCTTATCCCACCATAGTTTTATATGTGGCATTTCTAGCCATTTTAAAAAAAGCAAAAAATGAGAAGTAGAAAGTGGGGTAAAGCTTATGTTAACATATTTCTTATCATTAAATAACTTGTATTACCTTTAAAATGCCCCGCTTTGAACTTTATATGCTCCGACCTGTTTAAAGCCGGCTTTACTATAAACATGTATAGCTCGTGGATTATTTTCATCAGGATCAATAAAGAAAGTATCGCTTAGTGGATCAATATATTTGTGGTAAAATTTTATAAAAGCTGCTAAAATAGAGCTAGCAAGCCCTTGGCCTAAGAAGTTTTTATTAACTATACCGAAATCAAGAGTTATCGTATGACCTGATTTAGACAAGTATTTTCGTTGAATATCAGATAAATTGTGGTCTTTTTCAAGGCTATCCGATAATATAAAACAAAACGGTTCATTATTTATAAAACCAATCCAATAATTAGTTGTCCCGCAAAAATAATGCTGTTTTCTGCCGGTAATAAAATTCAAAATGTCATTCTTATGTTCTTGACTATTGTCCCAAAATTCTTTTATATGAGGCTCTTCTAACCAATTAAAAATAATTTCTTTATGAGTTAAATTAGCTTGCTCGAAATGTCTATTCATATATAATCTATAATGTGGATAGATTTAGAAAAAATATAATTAGTATATATAAAGAGCAAGGGGAAATCTGGCTTGAAAAATTACCTGAAATTGTAGCAGAATTAGCTAGAGAATGGAACCTATCTAAGCTTGCGTTCCACCCATCATAAATTTAACGCCAGTAGTAATTGAGCAAAACTTGCCTATAACAAGCTTATCAATTTCATCAGACTTATAGCGATTATCCTCTGCATCTAAGTACATAACGTAATCATCAAATGCAGTGCCGTGATAATAACCTGAATAATAAGAATAATCGCCTGCGAGGGTGTCAGGAAGTTTGTGTAAGTTGTAAAAATAGTTAAGAATAAAATTAATTAATAAAAACAACTTACATGGAGCTAATATGAAAAATAAGAGCAAAGTATCAAATCCCACTATAGAAAAACTAGTATCAGAAATATTATCCCAAAATGATACATCTGAAATTTTTGGTAAAGAAGGAATATTTCAGGAATTTAAAAAACAGATAGTAAATAAGATTTTAGAAAAAGAGATGGAATCTCATATAGGTTATGA
>NZ_JAQCNX010000016.1:0-25707 GCF_036857515.1 Candidatus Rickettsia tasmaniensis
ATTCTTCTAAATAGATTCGGTAGTTTAAAAGCAACATTAATGCTATCACCCATAGGCGTAGAGCCGAATAATGATGCGATAAACTGTTCACGCGCTAAGCCAAATATGCGAGAAATTAATGTGAAAAAAGCTACTGCGACTCCTGAACGAAATAATCGACTTCTTGCATAACTTGCTTCTAAAGGTAATTTGTGTATCAATCCGGTACTCGCATCCTCACGTACTAAAGTGTACGCTGTAGTACTGCGTTCCGTGTTTCCTTCAAATTCCTCTTTATTAGCTACGTTATGCAAGAAGTCGGTCACTGTTTGTTTTTTATCTTATTTTTCTGATGTCATCCCCGCGGAGGCGGGAATCCAGTAAAACCTATAAAAACTTGTTTTTATAGGTTTATTTTGTTAATTAATGTGTAATTGTTGAGATCGGGATTAAGGCTACTTTTTCTGGATTCCCACCTCCGCGGGAATGACATCAAGCACCATGCAAGCAACGTCATGAATTCTTATCCCTAGCTGACCCTCTATCTATTCCTTCATTGATTAAAGCGTCTGCTTTTGATTTATTTTCCCATCCAGTAACTTTAACCCATTTACCTTTTTCTAAATCTTTATAATGCTCAAAGAAATGCACGATACGTTTCTTGAGCATATCACATAAATCATCTAGCTCTTTAATATGATCGAAAGTAATATCGAGCTTAGAAGTCGGTACTGCGATTATTTTCTCATCAAGCCCTGATTCGTCTTCCATCATCAATACGCCGATTGCTCGGCATTTTATAACCGACCCAGGCACTACTGGATGATGAGCTACGACAAGTACGTCTACCGGATCACCGTCATTTGAAAGAGTATGAGGAATAAAACCGTAATTGCATGGATAGCTCATGGTATTTTGCATAAAGCGATCAACAAAAACTGCTCCTGATTCTTTGTCAAATTCGTATTTGATTGGACCGCTATTCATCGGAATTTCGATAATTACGTTTATTTCGTAATTATTTGCTTTTGCGTTGATTTTATCTATAAACATGTTTTTATTTATTTGGTTGGTTTAGTTATTTTTCGTCATTGCGAGGAGAATTACAACGTAATTCGACTAAGCAATCTCAGGCCTATTTTACTAGATTGCCACGTCGCTTCGCTCTTCGCAATGACGTTGTTATTTCGGAGGTCTGTAATTCTCATCATGCTTTGCAAGTAATTGTCTTGCTATAAATTTTCCGTTCGATAATTGCCCGATGGCAATAATTCCTTGTTCTTTACGAAATAGAGCCGGAAGGGCTCCTTGATATAATATCTCTAAATCCTTAATATTATCGGTAATAACAAAACTTATCTTATCATCAGCAATTTTATTTATTGAGTCTATTTTAATAAGTCCACCGACTCTTAACTCTTTGCCTTGTTCTATTTCATTAATTTTTGACGGCGGCAAAAAAAATACTATATTTTTCTCTAAATTGTAAAGTATTATACTAATGCCTAAACATGCTGAGCAGAAACAAATAATTATTGTTATTAATCTATTTCTTACTCTCTTTTGCATTAAAGTTCTGTTTATTTTTCAATGACTTGTAATTTAAAAAACTTACAATTAACAATATCGCTAAGGTTAAAAAGGTAAATAAATACGCTACCGATATATAATTATTCATTTCTTAAAAATTCCATAATTTTCTTAGGCGAAGAATCTAAATAGAAATGTTTCAGATATTTTCCGTTTGCATCGATTAAATATGTAAAAGATGAATGATCAAGCATATAGTTTGGGTTGTCATCATCACCATGCACACGAGCATAGAAAACCTTGAATTTATCAGTTACATCTTTTATTTGCTGCTCGTTACCGGTAAGACCTATAAATTTTGGATGAAAATGTTTTAGATATTCTTTAAGTGCTATAGGAGTATCACGTTTTGGGTCAATAGTGATAAAAACAGGTAGAATATCTATTTTATGTTTATTTAAAATTTCTACAATCTCCGTCATTTTATTTAGAGAGGTTGGGCATATATCAGGACAACTAGTAAATCCAAAGTAAATGAGGCTTAAGTTGCCTTTCAACTTATCACTATTAAATATCTCTCCATTTTGGTCTATTAGTTCAAAATCACCGCCGATTTTTACGTTATCTTCATAGATATTAACTTGACCGGCAAGCGGTTTTTCAGGCGTTCTTAAAGATAACAACAAATATAATGCTCCTACTCCTATTAATAAGCTAATTACGATAATTATTTTTATAACATTTGACTGTATTTTCATAAGATATTATCCATTTTTGCGTTGTCATCCTAGCTGGTCCTGCTGTATGGCTCTTATGTCATTCCTGCGAAAGCAGGAATCCAGAGAAAAGTGAAAATGTTATACCGTGGCTTGACTACGGTATCTTGTATCACAGGCCGTGTCCTGGAGATCCCACAATCAAGTTGCGGGATGACATTAAAGGTTACTGGATTCCCGCTTTCGTGGGAATGACATAAAAAGACCATACAACAAAGTCTACTCTTTTACACAAGCCCTAATTTTTTAGGTTTAAAATATTTTACCCAAATATCTATTAACAATTTAGTGATGATAATTGCTGAAAACATTGAAGATATAATCCCGATCGTTAATGCAACGGCAAAACCTTTTATTGCCCCTACTCCAAATATATAAAGTAAAAAAGCAACGATTAAAGTAGTTAGGTTAGCATCAAGGATAGTGGCAAACGCAGATTCAAAACCGGTTCTAATAGCATAAAGATTAGAAACTCCTTTATGCAGTTCCTCTTTAATTCTTTCGTAAATCAATACATTAGCATCAACAGCCATACCCATAGTGAGTATTATTCCTGCAATTCCCGGCAGAGTTAAAGTAGCTTGGAAAAGTGAAAGTAAAGCTAAAATATATAACAATGCAAGGCTTAAGGCTATATTGGCAAATAAACCAAGCACACCGTAAGACCAAACCATAAATATACACACTGCTATAAATCCTATAAGTCCTGCCTTTTTGCCCGACTCTATAGAATCAGCACCCAAATTTGGACCTATACTTCTCTCTTCAATAATTTTAAGTGGGGCAGGAAGCGAACCGGCTCGCAATAATAGTGCAAGCTCATTTGCCGACTCAACGGTAAAATTTCCTGTTATTATACCGCTTCCGCCCATAATTGCTCCGTTTATCGTTGGAGCACTTAGTAATTTATTGTCTAAAACTATAGCAAGGCGTTTACCGGTATTATTTTTGGTTATTTCACCAAATATTTTACTACCTAAATTGTTGAAAGAAAAAGCAACTACCGCTTGCGAATTTTGGTCAAAAGAAGCTGAAGCGGTTGTAAGCTGATCCCCACCCAAAACAACTTTTTTCTTTATAACGACATAATACTCCCCATGACTTTCGCTATCTCCCTTAACTAGCATTGAACCTACTGGAACATGTCCTTTTACCGCTTCTTCGATATTGGCATTTTCATCAACTAAATGAAAAGTTAGCTTTGCAGTTTTCCCTAATATATTCTTCAGGTAAGAGGGATTTTCTTCACCGGGAACTTGCAGTAATATATGCTTATCGCCTTGTTTCTGTAGGATCGGCTCTTTAGTGCCGGTACTATCAACTCTCATGCGAACGATCTCAATAGATTGGTCTACTACCTTATTAAGTAAGTCATTTAATCTAGATTTACTGTAGCTAAGCTTTATTTTATTTTCATTTACTTCAGCGATAATTTCTGGATCGATTTTATTAATTATTTTCTTTAACAGCTTTAATTTCTCAGGCGATCTTACTTCTAATTGAATGCTATTTTGTCTAACTAACAGATTTTTATAGCAGATTTTATCCTCACGAAAATTTTTGCGTAAAGTGTCGGCAAGATTTTCCATTGAATCATTTAAGTAGGTGTCAAAATCAACATCGAGTAATAAATGGGCTCCTCCTCTAAGGTCAAGTCCTAGATTTACTGAATCATGAGGCAGAAACTTAGAGTTTACCTGCATGAAATTAGGTAAGGCACAAATAACCGCAAAAACCGTACATATAATTGAAAGAAAAATTTTCCACTTAGGAAGATTTTGCACCGCTTACCTTCTTATCTTTTTTGTTGTTTTCTTTTTTTACTACTACTTCTTTTGTACGACTAGTTATATCGATAATAGCACTTTTTAAAGCTTTAATACGTACATCTTTAGCTATTTCGATTTCAATAGTATTGTCATTTTCACTTACTTTAGTCACAATACCGTAAATGCCGCTATTTGTTAGAACTTCTTCGCCTTTTTTAACTTCACTTACTAATTTCTCTCTTTCTTTGCGTCGTGTTTCTTGTGGACGTAATAATAAGAAGTAAAATACAGCAAAAATTAAAACCATCGGTATTAAGCTTGTTAACCCCGATTGTAAAGAATTTGTTTCTACAGGCACTACCTCAGTTTCCTGTATTTCTATAGTGTCGTTATTATTTGCCTGATTATCTTGCGTATTTGCTGACATATGTAATTTCCTAATTGTTGCAATAGTCTTCCTGTATAACCTCTTTCTAAAAGAAATTTGTATACCTTTGATACTTCAAGATTTGGTACGTCAAATTTTGGGCTTCGCCTTTGCTCACGTAAGTTTTCTACGCTCCGCAGGCTCACCACTTATTTGGCTTCCAACTTTTGAAGTATCTGCGGTATACATCAATCCGGTACTCGCATCTCACGTACCTTTTTGTACGCTGCAGTGCTGCGTGCCGTGTTTCCTTAAAATTTCTCTTTATAAGATAGGTTATGCACTAAGTCCCATAAAATAAAAATAGCTACCTAATAGCTTTAATGCAAGGGTAAAGTAATAATATTAAATGTATTTTATACTAATATAAGTTATCACAAAACCGATAAATGGCTATTTTTATGACAGTTATAACTACTAGAATTTCTAATGAACTAGATATTATACGTAAAGCAATAGAAAATTATATATATAGAAGAAAAAGCAGATTTATTAATTGCTTTGTCTCATATAGAAAAAGGAGAAGAAGTAATTGCACTATGAAGATATTAAGAAAAAATATGGTTTGGAAGATTGAATTTATGATAAACTTACTGATGTCATTTGCAAAAGGGCGTTGTTGCTTAGCTTGAAAAACATACTCTATGTCATTCCCGCTTACGCGGGAATGACATAGAATGAAAAAATTACTGGAGCGGGTGAAGGGATTCGAACCCTCGACTTCGACCTTGGCAAGGTAGCGCTCTACCCCTGAGCTACGCCCGCTTAAATAAAATAACGGCGTTTTAATGTAAAAAGTTTAAGGGGATCAAAATTAATTACATATAAAACGCCTTAGTGCTTTTTAATCTAAGCGAACCTGAATATAAGTAATTATAAGATAAATTGCAAGTATTAAATTAGAAATTTATTGGCATTGCTAAATAAAGATAGATTATTTAATAAATTAACGCCATTGCAAGGAAATTACAAAGTATATTGACTAAGCAATCTAGTTAAAAACTCTGTAAACTAGAATTTATTATTATTTTTTTGGATTGATACGCTCCTTTCAGTCGCTCAGCTCATTACGACACCTGTCTTGAGTTAGCAATGCTATAAAATCTAATTTTGTTAAATTGACTTTTATTTTTATATAAAACAGTATAGTTCTTTATTAATTTTAACTAATCTGTAAAAAAAGTATGTGAAGTTACGCAAAAGAGCAAAAAAGTTTAGCCCGTAATCAAAAAGAAGCAATAGGGCTACTATCGATAGGTACGTTTCTTGAATATTTTGATCTCATGCTCCTATGTACACATGGCGGTACTACTTAACGAGCTATTTTTTCCTGAAGCCGATGCACGAGCGGCTTCTCTATATTCTGCCATTGCATATTGTGCAACATATGTATTTAGACCTTAGACCTATCGGTGCTTTAATATTCGGTTGGATAGGAGATACTATAGGTCGTAAGGCAACGGTCATTATTACAACTTTTTTAATGTCGCTTTGTTGTCTTATAATGGCTAATTATAAAAACTGATGCCATAAATTGGTATTACGGCGACTTTTGTAGTAACTGCGTGTCGTATCGCTCAGGGGATGTCCTTTATAGGGGAGGTAGTAGGTGCCGAGCTTTATCTAACCGAAATGACAAAAATTCCTTAACGTTATTGGGTGGTGGCTTCGCTTGTTGTTTTTGTAATTTTAGGTGCAACCGTAGCATTGGCGGTAGGAACACTTGTTACTTCTTTTGGACTTGATTGGCGTATTGCATTTTGGTTTGGAGCAGCTATTGCTATAGTTGGTGCTGTTGTAAGGACAAATCTTAGGGAGACTCCAGATGTCATTGATGCAAAAAGACGAATAAAGAAAACTGTAGCACAAGCGGGGATAGATAGTAATCGGCTAAAATCAAGCCCTATTTGGAGTGAAAAAATTAATAAACCAACAGCAATAGCTTTCTTTTTTATACATTGTGGAGCCCCGTTATGGTTTTATATTGTTTATATTTATTGCGGTAATATGCTAAAAACTCATTTAATTACAGTGCTGCTCAAGTAATTCATCAAAAATTTTATTGTTTGTGGTACAGACTTAATAAGTACAATAATTGTTACTTATTTGGTTTGTAAAATACATCCTTTAAAAGTCCTTAAAGTAAGATTAATAATATTTTCTATTGTAGCCCTTATGTCTCCTATCTTACTAAATAATATTTCAAATACTATAGCATTACTTTTATTCCAATTATTTATTGTAGTATTTGCCCCTACTACTTTTCCGGCAGGTGCAGTGTTTTATGCAAGATTCCCAGTATTAAAACGTTTTACATGCGGCAGTTTTATATTTGCTGTATCACAAGCTTTAATGTTTGCAGTTTCTTCTTTTAGAACAATTTACTTGATAGATTATTTTAATCACTGGGGATTATTATTCTTGATTATTCCAATTCTAATTGGTTATACATTTGGAGTAAATCATTTTATAAAGTTAGAGGAGGAAGCAGAGAGTTATTATTAGAAAAAGCTTTGTGTCTTTCAAGTTCAATATTAAAAACTTTTAGGCATAACTCAGCAAATTCTCGTTCTAGTTTATAATTTATATTAGCAGCGACCAAAAGAAAATTTATTAAAGTCTCTTCAATAATTTTTCTAGCTTTCTCAGGTGATTTAACTCCCAAAGTTTGCACATTATGAATTCGGTCAAATAATTTTATTAATGCCGTATTGTATCTTTTCTCTTCAATTAATAAGTTTAGGCTTTCTCCGCTACTTATCTTCCCGTAAGATTTAATTCTAGTTAGACCTTCTACGTGTTTTGCTACTTCCGGTCCAAAAATTTCGGTAATTGTTTCTTCAGTTAATTCAGTGTCTTCAATAGTATCATGAAGTAAAGCGGCTTGTAGCATAATAATGTTATAAAGCTTAGGTGCTTCTTCAGCTACAAATTCAGCAAGCATAATTGTTACCTCAATCGGGTGCGAATAATAAGGATCGCCTGATTGACGCATTTGAGAACCGTGTTACGTGCATAGTAGATACCTTTGTTGATTTCGAGGATATCTATAGGATTTGCTACTTTAGTATTTAAATATTCGAGTTTATCAAGTAATTTTTTACTATAAACACAAATTGCAAACTTTTCTTTCCAAGAGCTTATATCTTCCATAAAAGTTATTCTTATTGCATTATAATTTGTGGGCTATTAATTAAAAAATTAGGCATTGCCTAGAAAAAGTTGATAATTTGAAAAGTTTACGTCATTGCCACGCTCTTTGCAGTCGCTTAGCTCATGACGATATCAACCGTTTCGAGGAAATGCCAAAAATGGCAGTAATAAATAGCTGCAGATTAGGTTCTGTGAAGGAAAATTAAATTAATCTATTTTTGCTATTTCTTGCTGTAAATCATAAGATTTTTTTGAAATAGGAACAACTATTACTACAAAAATCTTATTAATTTTCGCTAAAAAATATCTGAAAATATAAATAATTTAATTTTCCTTCACAGAACCTAAAGATTATTGTTATATTATTTTAAATATTAATCCTAAAGTCAAAATATAACTATGTCAAACCGTAATAGTTTAGAAGTACAAGAGTACGCACAAGCTAGCTCCTTAAATAATACTAATCTAACTGCATCACAGGGTGAGTTAATACTAACTGTTGCAAATTTATTGTTCAAAGAGTCAAATATTAATAATAATCAGAATATACAAAGAGATAATAATATATCTTATGAGAATAATATTACCGACTTTGAAAATCAGGATACAAGTTGTGGTATATGTAAATGTCTTGGAGCTATAGCTACTGTTTGCTGCAATGTGTATGTATTTTTATTTGAATAAACACCAAATTTTACACTAAAAAAATATGAGCAAGGCTTAAGAAAGTTAGGAAACCTAGAGCATCGGTTATGGTTGTTAGAAATACACCGGAGCCTGTAGCGGGGTCTATATCAAAATAATGCAGTATTATAGGAATAGCAGAGCCGAATAATCCGGCTACTAAAAAATTTAAAATAACTGCAATAGCAAAAATAACGCTAAGATTTAAGTCAAGCAACATCACAAAGCTAAGTCCTGCTCCGATAATTGCAAGTACAAAACCGTTAAAAGCCGATACGGCTATTTCTTTTAATATAACTTTATTGACATTATTATAATGAATATCTTTATTAGCAAGGGCTCTAACCGTAACGGTCATGGCTTGTGTTCCGGCATTTCCGCCCATTGAAGCTACAATAGGCATAGTGGCTGCAAGCGTTACAAGTTTTGCAATAGTATCGTTAAAATGGTTAATGATAAGTGAGGTCATGCAGGCAGTGATTAGATTAACAAAGAGCCAAGGAAAACGATGTTTAACGGTATAAAATACATTGAAGAAAGTATCTTGAGTGTGTACCCCGCTTAATGATAATATATCTTTGCCGGCTTGTTCTTCGATAATATAAATTATATTATCGATTGATACGCTACCTACTAACTTACCGCTTTTATTTACTACCGGTACAATAGTTAAAGCATATTGTCTAAAAATGAAGCTTAGTTCATTTAAGTCGGTAAAAGCATCTGCAAGCTTAAAATCTTTGCTCATCAAATCTTTTATCAATTCATTTTTTTTGCCTTTAATTAGCGTGCTAAGAGAAATAATACCGATAGGGCGTAATTTATTATCCGTAACGATTGCCGCATAAAAGTCATTCTTTACGTTCTTGATAAAATTTAATGATTCCTCGACCGTCCATCCTTCTTGAAGATTAATAAAATCTCGCTCAATTACCCTACCTACCGTATTTTCGGGATATGTACAACCTACGGTAATTTGGTGTTTTTTTTCTTTAGTGAGATTACTTAGGATAAGGTCTTTTATATCATCGTCTAGATCGATTACTACTTCAATAGCATCTTCTATAACTAGCTTATTGATTAATTCTGCAGATTTTTTTATGCCTAAAGTTTCTATTATTAAAGGTTTACTATAAGCATTTAATGATACTAACGTTTCAGGCTTAATTTCATCCTGTAATAAAGGAATAATTATTTTATATGTTTTATTGTTAAGATTATCTAAGAAATCTGCTAAATCGGCATAATGAAGCTTGGCTAGCCTGCTTGCAGCAGCATCATAATTGTGATCTTCGATCAGATCGTTAATTTGATCAAAAATTTCAGCAAATTGATCGTGATGATCTGGTAAGATGCTTTTAAATATATTGAAATTAGGCATAGCCTATTGACCTAATAGTTTATTATAGACTTATTATAATTATTTAAAGCTGGTTAGCTAGGCTTGGCACAGTATTGTATACAATTTGCTAATCAATATAAATCACAGAGTACAAATAAGCAATAGTTTTTATTTTAACTCCTTTTCATTTATCAGGAGTATACAATTAGCACAAACATTTGCTAACAAGAAGAACTTAGGAGTAAATATAAAATCTGAAGTGTCGAAACAGACAAAAATTTGACTTTGTGAAAAACTGGCTAATGGTGCGGTCAAGAAGACTTGAACTTCCAATCTTTTTACAGAACAGCACCCTCAATGCTGCGCGTCTACCAATTTCGCCACGACCGCTTAAGTTTTACTCTATAGCAGATTATGAGTAAAATATCAATAGAGTTCTTTTGATGTCATTTCCACCTTTCTATGTCATTCCCGCGGAAGCGGGAATGACATAAACTAGCCATGCGACAATACCTTTAGTCGTTCGCAATGACGGCAAAGCTATTCAAGATAAATCAACAACAAAACTAGGTGTAATCGATTGCTTAACAGCAGCTTTCATTAAACTATCTAGTTTTTCATCAATATTATCAAAATCAATATGATATTCTCTAGAATTTCCGGTTAACACTAGGGCAGAGTCTATACCAAGGCGATTTGCTGCAAGTATATCGGTGTAAACAGTGTCCCCAATCATTAACATGCGATTCTTAGGGGTATTATGACATTCTTTTAAAATTTTGCTATATATTTCTTCATATGGCTTACCGCTATAAATTACTTTTCCGCCAAGCTGCTTTATTTTTTCGGCATAATAGCCGCTACAATATCTATAAACACCGTGCTGATTTATTCCAAGGTCAGGATTAGCACAAATATTGACCATTTTACGTTGTACAACAATTTTAAATAATTCATCGAATTCGTTTAAATCTAAATTTTCGTTTTCGTCTCTGTAAATAGTCATTAAGAAAATATTAGCTTTGTTAATATCATCAGTGATAGGACATTGAATTCTGTTTATTATATCATTTTCTAAATGTCCTAAATGATATATCACTGGTTTTTCTATACCGAACCGCTCTTTACTTTCTAGTATCATTTCTACTGCTATTTCGCCTGAGCTAATGATCATTTCCGGTTCTGCATTTAATCCCCACGATTTAATTGTTTGATGCAGTGAAAAAATATTGCGTGGAGCATTAGTGACAAAATATACTTTTTTTCGTTCAATAATCTTATTGATATTTTGTACGACGCCCGGATAGGTACGCCCCCCTTCAATTATTACCCCCCAAAGATCGAATAAAAACACGTCATAATCATTAATTACGTCGAAAATATTTTTTAACTTTAATATATTCATTGTTATCTCGCTAATTTTAAATCAAGAAACTTTACTATTTTAATAAGTTACGTTATAGTTATTTTTATTGTTTCTAGCAACAAGTAATAGAGCCATATATATAATATGTCGGAAATTGAAGAAAAATTTAACGAATCATCATACGGTGCTGATTCCATAAAGGTTTTAAAAGGTCTTGAAGCCGTAAGAAAAAGACCGGGAATGTATATCGGGGATGTTGGAGACGGGTCGGGTCTACATCATATGATTTATGAAGTAGTCGACAACGCTATCGACGAGTCGCTTGCCGGTTATTGCGATCTAGTACGAGTAACATTAAATAAAAACGGTTCAGTAACCGTATCCGATAACGGGCGAGGTATACCCGTTGAAATTCATGAAGAAGAAGGAATATCGGCAGCTGAAGTTATTATGACGCAACTTCACGCCGGCGGTAAGTTTGACCAGAACGCTTATAAGGTTGCAGGCGGTCTACACGGTGTCGGTGTATCGGTTGTAAATGCTCTTTCTGAATGGCTTGAGCTGCGTATTTGGCGTAATAATAAGGAATATTTGATTAGATTTAATAACGGTACAACGGAAGCTCCGCTTGCGGTTGTCAAAGAAAATATTGATAAAAAAGGTACGGAAGTTACTTTTTTCCCGTCTGTAGAAACGTTTACTAATATAGAATTTGATTCTGGCACTATAGAGCATCGTCTTCGTGAGCTTGCTTTTTTAAATTCAGGCGTAAAGATTTTACTCGTCGATAATCGCTTTGAAGAAGTTAAAGAAGTAGAGTTTTATTATACGGGTGGTATAGAAGCTTATGTAAAATATATAGACAGAGCGAAGCACGCTATCCATCCATGTATAGTAGTTAATACGGAGAATGCTGAGTCCGGTATAAGCCTTGAGCTTGCAATGCATTGGAACGATTCTTATCATGAAAATATTTTATGCTTTACTAATAATATTAGGCAGCGTGATGGCGGAACTCATCTTAGTGCTTTCAAATCAGCGATAACACGTGTTATTACCTCGTATCTTGATACTACGGGTCTTAATAAAAAAGCTAAAAATGACTTTAGCGGTGAAGATACTAGGGAAGGGCTATGTTGTGTGCTTTCCGTTAAAGTGCCTGATCCTAAATTTTCTTCTCAAACAAAAGATAAGCTAGTAAGCTCCGAAGTACGACCGGTTGTTGAGAATGCCGTTTATACAAAGGTTCTTGAGTGGTTTGAAGAGCATCCAGCAGAAGCTAAGGCAATTATAGCTAAGATTATGGAAGCTGCGAATGCTCGTGAAGCTGCTAGAAAAGCAAGGGAACTCACTCGAAGAAAATCAGCTTTAGAAGTTTCGAATTTACCAGGTAAACTTGCAGATTGCCATGCAAAAGATCCTGCTATTTCAGAATTGTTTATTGTTGAGGGGGACTCTGCGGGCGGTACTGCAAAGCAGGGTAGGGATAGTAAAATTCAGGCTATATTGCCTTTGCGTGGTAAAATTTTGAACGTTGAACGTGCAAGATTTGATAAAATGCTCGGTTCGGACCAAATCGGTACGTTAATTACAGCTCTTGGAATTAATGTTGAACAAGAATTTTCCTTAGAAAAGCTTAGATACCATAAAGTTATTATTATGACCGATGCTGATGTTGACGGCTCGCACATTAGAACTTTATTACTCACGTTTTTCTATCGTCATATGCCTGAGCTAATAAATAAAGGCTATCTATATATAGCTCAGCCACCGCTTTATAAAGTAAAGAAAGGAGCAGCCGAGCTTTATTTAAAGAATGAGCAAGCGCTGCAAGATTATTTGATCAAATCAACTATTAATGATGCAACCTTAATTCTAGACGGTAAAGAGCAGTTAGTGGGTGATAATTTAGAAGAGCTAATTAATAAAGTAGTTAAGTTTAACGGCTTGCTTGACCATGCTAGCAAAAAATTTAATCGCTCAATTACCGAAATTCTTGCGATTAATGACTTACTTAATAACAAAATATTTGAGCCTGAAAGTGATTTAAGGCTTAAAAAAGCGTTAGATGTTTTAAATAGCTTAGAAGATTCGCCTGATAAGACTAATTGGGAAGTTTTAAAACATGAAAATAAAATAGAGTTCTTCCGCTTTAGTAGGGGTTTAAAAGAAGGTAAAATATTATTGAAAGAGCAGTTAGAATCATTTGAGTTTGTACAAATATCAAAGCTTGCTTTAACGATCTTTGATATATTTAGTAAGCAATTAAAGCTTATAGTGAAAAGTCAGGAATTCGATATTTTAACACCGAGTCAGTTGTTAAATACCATTATAGAATGCGGAAAAAGAGGTATAAATATTCAGCGTTTTAAGGGTCTTGGTGAGATGAATTCCGACCAGCTATGGGAGACTACTCTTGACCCTACAAAAAGAACTTTGCTTCAGGTAAGAGTTGCAGAAATTGATGAAGCAGAAGGCATTTTCTCTACTTTAATGGGTGACGTTGTTGAACCTCGTAGGTTATTTATCCAAGCAAATGCGTTGAATGTCGTGAATTTGGATGTGTAGTATAATCGGTATCATACCGTGGGCTTGACCACGGTATCCAGAAAATAACTAAAAATACTAATAATATTAGTATTTTTAGCTGGATCCCGCGATCAAGTCGCGGGATGACAATTTAATCAGTTTCTCCTCGCAATGACATTACAATTTTATCAAAATAATTTATGCACAAATTAATTATTCACGGTGGTACACCTCTTAAAGGTAGTATTAATATTAGCGGTGCTAAAAATGCCGTGTTACCTATTATGGCAGCGTCTATTCTTACTGATAAACTGCATATTACTAATGTTCCAAAGTTAACGGATGTTAGTACTATGAAAGATTTGCTCCGAAGTCACGGGGCAGATATTGAAATAATAGAACATCAAGATGAATTTGAGCTCATAATTAATACCGAAAATATAAATAACTTTACTGCAGATTATGAAATAGTCCGTAAAATGAGAGCATCGATTTGGGTGCTTGGTCCTTTGCTTACCAAATACGGTAAAGCAAAAGTATCGCTTCCGGGTGGTTGTGCTATTGGAGCAAGGCAAGTAGATTTGCATATTGCTGTATTAAAAGCTATGGGAGCTACGATTGAAATAGAAGACGGTTATATTAACGCTTCAAGTAAAGGACGCTTAAAAGGTACTCATTTTGTTTTTGATAAAGTTTCCGTAGGTGCTACGATTAATGCAACACTTGCAGCTGTTTTAGCAGAGGGGGAGACCGTGCTTTTTAATTGCGGTCGAGAGCCGGAAATAGTTGATTTATGTAATTGTCTTATCACAATGGGAGCCGATATTGCAGGTATCGGCACTAGCGAAATAACAATTAAAGGCAAGGATTCTTTAAATAAAGCGAGCTATAAAGTACTTTCTGATCGTATTGAAGCTGGTACTTATATGTTTGCGGCGGCTATTACTAAAGGTGATATAAAAATTTGTGGGATTGATTACCATATTGTAGAAAATATAGCTTTAAAACTTATCGAAACGGGTATAAAAGTCGTGCCGATCAATAACGGAGTTCAAGTAACTTATGAAGGGAAGTTAAATTCAGTTGATTTAGAAACTAATCCCTATCCTGGCTTTGCTACTGATTTGCAAGCTCAATTTATGAGCCTTATGACGCTTAGTAGCGGTGTTTCAATGATCACCGAGAATATTTTTGAAAATCGTTTCATGCATGTCCCTGAATTGTGTAGAATGGGAGCAGATATAGTAGTACGAGGTAATAAGGCGGTTGTTCGAGGTGTAGAAATGTTAAAAGGCGCAGAAGTTATGGCAAGTGATCTTAGAGCTTCGGTATCACTAATACTCGCCGGTCTTAGTACTAATAGCAAAACCGTATTACACCGAATATATCATTTAGATCGTGGCTTCCAAGGTTTAGAAAAAAAATTAAGTAATTGCGGTGCAGATATAAAAAGGGTATAATATACTCGATCAACTTCAAAAATTGGCTACGTCGTTCTACAAGAGCTGCGGTACCTCACGTATTAAGTATACGCTGCGTTCCTCGCCTTGTGAACTCCTTGCTCTTTTTGAAGTTGATCTGCATATACTCGTTTCCTATTTATTTGTAGTATACTATTTTTAACGGAGAAAAATTATGGCAAGAATTACAGCAGAAGATTGTAATAAAATTATACCGGATAGGTTTCGGCTTGTTGTCCTAGCAACAAGATATGCTAAATTATTAAATTATAAAGTAGAAACTAATCAAATCAAAAAAGAAAAGCGTGATAAGCCTCCTGTGATCTCATTACGTAGAATTGCTGCCGGAAAAGTATCGGTAGCTCAGTTAGAACAAGATTTAATAAATAGTCTGCGTACAAGAACTATTATAGAGCCGCTTGTTAATCAAGATGAATCAGAAGCTGTAGAAGAAAAATTTGAGTATTTACCTGAAGTTTACATCGGGGAAGATTATTCTGATTTAGATGATCAAATCTTTATTGATGAGAATGGCAAAGATTATGAAACCGATAAGTAAATGCTTATCGGTGTTGGTACTGATATAGTACAAATTCCTAGAATCGAAAAAATATTACATTTATATCCAGAACTTTTTGCTAAAAAAATTCTAACTTCAAAGGAATTAAAACAGTTTGCTTTGTTGGGAAAAATAAACCATGCTGCTTTTTTAGCCAAGCGTTTTGCTGCTAAAGAGGCTGTTAGTAAAGCCTTTGGAGTCGGTATAGGTCAAGGTATAAATTTTAAAGATATTACTATACTAAATAATGATTTAGGTAAGCCTATAGTAGAAGTTAGCTCAAACTATACAAACAAACTCTCTCCTTTTAATATTCACCTTTCTCTTGCTGATGATTATCCTGTATGCGTAGCATTTGCTGTGATTGAGAGTAGTTATAATGTTATTCTTGGTAGAGGCGTTACTGTGTGAACCCTATGTCATTCCCGCGGAGGCATTGTTGCGTGGATATACCCAAACCGTCATTACGAGGAGCGAAGCGACGTGGCAACCTCATGCAGTAATAACAAACTCCTGAGTGCTTCGTCAAAACTTACAGTTTTTTCTAGTAATGACGACTTGGTATACGGGGAATGCCCGCTCTCGCAATGACAAAATATAAATTACGATCCGGCTTTGCTGTCTGTTTTAGGTAACATGATTTTTAAATCAGCTTTAGCTTCTAAATCAGCAATATATTTCTTTAGTACTTCTGCAGCTAATATATTATCAATAGTTACTTTTGCTTCTTCTTTTGTTGGAATAGGCACAGGTTTTTTCTCAAGCACTTTGATAATATGCCAACCGAAATCGGTTTTTACAGGAGTTGAAACTTCATTTACTTTTAAAGCAAAAGCTTTCTTTTCAAATTCCGGTACTAACTGCCCAGGTTGATTTAGTAGAATGTAACCGATAACGCCGCCGTTTGAAGCTGAAGTTTTATCAAGAGATAACTCTTCTGCAAGCTTAGTAAAGTTTCCGCCTTTGCTTAATTTGGTTTTTATATCATTAGCTTCTTTTTGAGATTTAACTAAAATATGAGCAACTTTTATTTGTTCTTTACCTTGAAGATTACCGACATATTTATTATATTCGTCATCAAACATCTTATCTGTAATGTTAGATTTTATGTAGTTTGCTAGTAATTCTTGTTGAGCTAATTGATTTTTTGCATTTTCAAGTTTTTCTTGGAATTCTTTAGAAGAAGTAATATTTGACTTAGCAACTTCTTCTTTTAACAAAAGATTATTAACATAAATTTTTATTAATTTTTCCTGATCTTGTGGTGGAAAATCATCAAAATTTTTGATTGTTTCACCTGATTGAAGATTAAGCTGAGGCTTAAATTCTTTCATAATTTGCGATTCTTTTACTTCACCGCCTTTATAGGTAGCAACTACCTTGTCTTTATCAGCAAAAGCAATACCGGAAAGCATGCTAACTGATAAAAATATAACAGATAATTTTTTCATTTATGACTCATAATTGTATTAAATATAAGCTTGAATTATATAAAAATAATATATAACCGTCAACAGCTATTTGAGAATATTTTATTTATTAATAATAATTTACAAATATTTGTAGTAAAAAATTATTCATTTAAATAAAATTATAACATTTGATAATTTTATAAAATATACCTATATTCAAATATTCAAGTACTAAAATACTAAAAATATCATAAGGACTTTAATGCTTTCTATTTTAAAAAAACTTTTCGGTACTGCAAATGATCGTACTGTAAAAAAACTATTTTCTGAAATTACAAAAATTAACTCGCTTGAACCTGCTATACAAAAATTATCAGATGAGGAGTTGAAGAATAAAACTGTGGAGTTTAAAGAAAAGCTTAAAAACGGAGCTACTTTAGACGATATAGTATATGAGGCGTTTGCGGTAGTTAGGGAAGCAGCTAAAAGAGTTTGCGGTATGCGTCATTTTGACGTTCAGCTTATAGGTGGCCTGATATTACATCGAGGCATGATTACCGAAATGCGTACCGGTGAGGGTAAGACCTTAGTTGCAACGCTTCCTGCTTACTTAAATGCTTTAACTGGAAAAGGTGTACATGTTGTAACCGTAAATGATTATCTAGCACGCCGTGATTCTGCTTCCATGGGTAAAATTTACAATTTTTTAGGTTTATCGATTGGATGTATTGTTGGCGGTATGCCTGATGAGGTAAAACGAGCCGCCTATAATGCCGATATTACTCATGCAACAAATAATGAACTCGGTTTCGATTATTTAAGGGATAATATGAAGTATAGCTTGCAGGAGCGGGTACTTCGTCCTTTTAATTTTGCTATCATCGATGAGGTTGATTCGATTTTGATAGATGAAGCAAGAACTCCGCTCGTTATTTCGGGTCCGGTTAATGATAATGCAGAATTATACGGTAAAATTGATAAAATAGTACGTCTGCTTAATGCGAGTGATTTTGAAAAAGACGAAAAATTAAAAACTATCAATTTAACGGAAACCGGCATTACACATATAGAATCACTTTTAAGTAAAGAAAATATTATAAAACCGGATACCAGTTTATATGATTTTGAGAATTTAACTTTAGTACATTATGTTAACCAAGCCTTAAGAGCTCATAATATGTTTACTGTTAATGTAGATTATTTGGTGCGTGAAGGTAAAGTAATGATTATTGATGAGTTTACCGGTCGTGTAATGGAAGGGCGTAGATATTCGGAAGGGTTACATCAAGCATTAGAAGCAAAAGAAAATGTGAAAATTCAAAATGAGAACCAAACTTTAGCATCTATTACTTTCCAAAATTATTTTCGTAATTATCCTAAATTATCGGGTATGACCGGTACGGCTATGACCGAAGCACCGGAACTAAAAGATATATATAATCTCGATGTGGTCGCAGTCCCAACCCATAATAAAGTTACAAGGCTTGACCTTGATGACGAAATTTACGGCAGTAAAAAAGAAAAATATGATGCTATCTTAAAGCTAATTAAGGATTGTTACGATCGTGGACAGCCTATACTTGTCGGTACGATAAGCATAGAAAAGTCAGAAGAACTTTCAAGCGTTTTAAATAAAGAAAAAATCCCTCATAAAGTATTAAACGCCAAATTTCATGAGCAGGAAGCTTTTATTATTGCTCAAGCAGGTAGGTTTAAGGCAGTAACGATTGCAACTAATATGGCAGGGCGTGGTACTGATATTATGCTTGGCGGTAATCCTGAAATGTTAATAGAACAGCTGGATAAAGAACATAATTATGAAGCTAAAATAGCTGAAATAAAAGCTCACATTGCCGAAGAAAAGAAGCAGGTTATTGAAGCAGGCGGCTTATTTGTGATAGGTACGGAAAGGCATGAAAGCCGTAGGATAGATAATCAGCTAAGAGGAAGATCAGGTAGACAAGGTGATCCTGGTAAAACTAAGTTTTTCCTATCGCTTGATGACGATTTAATGCGTATTTTTGCATCAGATCGTATATCAGGAGTCCTTAGAACACTTGGATTGAAAGACGGAGAGGCTATCCACCATCCGATGATTAGTCGTTCACTTGAGAAAGCGCAGCAAAAAGTGGAAGGACATAACTACGAAATGCGTAAAAATTTATTACGTTTTGATGATGTAATGAATGACCAACGTAAGATAATATACGAGCAACGTACTGAAATTATTAAATCTAAAGATAGTCACGGTTTCTTAAATAGTACTACTGAGGAACTTGCCAAAAAGATAGTATTAACTTTCATGCCGGTAGGCTCTTATAGAGAAGATTGGGATATAGAGAATTTAAGCGTAGAATTACATCGTGTTTTTTCTATAAAATTTGATCATAATGTAGTAAGTAAAAATGATGTAACGGAAGAAGAAATCACGAAGACCGTTATACAAATGGCTCATGATATATATAAGTCAAAAGAAGAAGTCTATAGTAGCGAGTTAATGCATAATGCCGTGAAATATATTTTATTAACTACCCTTGATCAAGTTTGGAAAGATCATTTATATAACTTAGATCATTTAAGACAAGGCATATCTCTTCGAGCTTATGCCCAAAAAGACCCTCTTAGTGAGTATAAAAGAGAAGCATTTAACTTATTCGAGCAGATGCTTAATAATTTAAAAGAATTATTTATTCAAACCGTATACCATTTCCATATTGACTTAAAACATGTTCAAAAAGAAGATGTTTCGCTTGAGTATAAAAAACTTCAGAAAAATATGCGTGAGAGTCGGGAAGATCCGGCATTTAGTAAATATAACGCAGGAAGTAGCCTTGAGACTGACCTTAAACCAGTCGTATCACGCATTGACCCAAAAGATAGAAACCCTGACGATCCTACTAGTTGGGGTAGGGTATCTCGTAATGAGCTATGCCCGTGTGGTTCAGGCAAGAAATATAAATATTGTCATGGTGCAAATGAATAGATGAAAACCTATAATACCCTACGATTTTTACTCTATGTCATTCCCGCGAAGGCGGGAATCCAGCAAAATTCGAAAAAATCAAAGGGTTATAGCTATTTCTTAAAATTTCTTTACATTTTTAGAAAAAGTAAAAATTCTTTGAGATTTTTATACTTTCTGGATTCCCGCCTTCGCGGGAATGACATAAAACGAGCCATTAATTCTTAAGACAATACAACCTTTTTAAAAATTGTAGGGTATTATAATGAAAACCACTTTACCTCAGCGTTCTCTAAAAATCCAAGCTAGGCTTAATTTTATAGTGCAGTAAATTCTAGATATTGTACAAGATAAAATCGCTATGATTATCTTGTATGGCTCTTTTGCCAGAGGTGATTGGGTGCGTGATCTACCTAACGGTTACCGTAGCGATACCGATATTTTGATAATTCTGAAGAAAGGTAAATATAAAGGATATACTGCTTTAAGATTAAAAGATACAATATATACCAAATTAAAAAAGACAAGAGTAATAAAGCCGCAAATTATCCCATATGACTCACGAATATCAATAATTCTTGAATCAATAGATGAAGTAACAGGCAGTTAGAAAAAGGACGTTATTTTTATACGGATATAAAAAAAGAAGGCATTCTTTTATATGATAGCAAGGAATTTACACTTAGCGAAGCTAAAGATTTCCCTTGGAGCGAGATGAAAGAAATTGCTAAAGATTACTATGAAGAATGGTTTAGAAGTGGATGCGGGTTTTTGATTGATTGCAAATATCCATTTGAAAGAGGCGAATTAAACAAAAGTGCTTTTTATCTTCATCAAGCCACGGAGAGTTTTTACAGTAGCATCTTGTTAGTTTTTTCCAATTACAAACCTAAATTGCATGATATAGAAGAATTAGGGAGTATGACAGAAAATTATAATAGTGAGCTATTGCAAGTATTTCCTATAGCAACCCCTGAGCAAAAAGAATGTTTTGAGTTACTTCAAAAAGCTTATGTTGACGCAAGATATGATAAAAACTATAAAATTACAAAAGAACAGCTGCCTTATTTAATCGATAGAGTAGAAAAGTTGAAAGAAATCACTGAAAGAATCTGCACGGCAAGGATTAATCAGTAGGAGTTCTCAGTATTGTCTGTGTGACTTCCTAATCGTCATTATGAGGAAATTGCATAGCAATGGACGAAGCAATCTCAGGAGTTTGTTATTATTTCATAAGATTGCCACGCAGCCTACAGCTGCTCGCAATGACGATTTGGGTATCCAAGCAAGCCTTTTGCAGGAATGACAATGAGATCTTTATCACCTTTAAGAAATACAAAGTATAAATAAGTAGAATATGATAAAAGAACTATTAAATAGTAATTTAACTCTGTTGCTAAAGTCAAATAGAGTAGTGCAAGATATAGAACATTATGTAAAACAATGTAGCTTTGAAAATGTTTTAAAATAGTCTATTTTTCTTGATAAAGTGGGCGTAGTAAGGAGTTTAAATGAATTACGTGCAGTATCTACTACTGAACTATTTTCGGTATCTACAAATAATGCACTAAAAGTTGCTAAATGGTTAGTTGAAGAAAAAAAAGCAAATGTTAATATGTGTAGTGATATTTTGAAGGATACTCCTTGAAATTCAGCCGTACGTCACGGAACTTATAAAGTAGCAGAATATCTAATATCAAAAGGCGCTGCAGTAAACGGGAACGATGGAGCTTGGCTAGGCTCACCTTTATATGAAGCGGTAAGCACTTTAATGTAGCAAAACTATTACTTAAGAATGGGGCTGAGGTGGATCAAAGAAAATCCGGAGGAATACCTTTGCATGCGGTTGCTAAAAACGTTCGATGTACTTCTAAAGATATTAAGGATGATGAAATATATAAGCTGTTAGTATCATATGGTGCTGATATCAACGCAAAAGTAGAATTTAAAGGAGTAGGGTTTAGTATATATGATGGAAAAACGATATCAGAAATAGTAGAATTTAAAATAGCATTCGTCGGTGAAAGTGAAGTAATAAAGGAAGAATAATGATGTTTTGAGATATCTTAACATATTTATAGGCATTGCCTAGAAATCGTTGATACCGTCATTGTAAGCGGCTGTAGGCTCCTGTTGCATGGATACCAAATCGTCATTGCGAGCGACTGTAAGGAGCGTGGCAATCCAGAAAAATAATAAAAATGCTACGCATTTTACTAGATTGCTTCGTCAATTACTTTGTAATTTTCCTCGTAATGACGTAAACTTTTCAAATTATCAACTTTTTCTAGGCAATGTCTATTTATCGACACAGTAGTTATTGACAAGTTTAGGAAAAAGTTTTATATTCTTCACAAGTTTAAGAAAAAGTTAATAGTATATGTCTAAAGCAAAAACAGCTTCCAAAAATAACCCAACTTCTAGGGAACAGGCTAAAGAATATTTTCATAACGGTCAGAAAATCAAACCGGTCAAGCTTATTGTTGCTCAAAAGTCTTTTCTAGCTGCCGAATATGAATCTTCCGGAGATTTAGTCGTAGGGAGCAATGGTCAGCCATTACCTTGGGGATTAGTTAAAAGCTTATCTTAATATTTTCACTTCCAAAAACCTCGCCAATAAATAATCGGGGGCATAGCTCAGGGGTAGAGCATCTGCTTTGCACGCAGAGGGTCAAGGGTTCGATTCCCTTTGCCTCCACCACTTCCGATAAGGGTTTCAAGGCTTTTTGAAATTTAGTAAAAACTTTGAATGTTCCTTTTGTTTTAATTTGCGCTCCATGTCTTGCTAAAAAAATATTCTGTACCTACTATTGGTTATGGGAAGTATTGACAACAGCAGAATCTAGGCAAAAACAATAATCTACATACTCAAAAGCTTAGGTTACTATTTACTTGAGAAAGAAATACACGAAGCTTTGCTAGAACTCAGTAATTATAGCAGTGAAGAGAATAATAAATTATTAAATACAACTAAATTAACAAAAAAATAAGGACATAATATGAGTGGTACAACAAAAAATATAAATGCAAAGGGAGCAGCAAGCATGGGTCTTGATAGTTGGCTTGGCGTTACTGTAGGTAATAATATTACTCACTCTTTTAGTTTAGATACTAATAGTAATATTTTTTAGGTATCACCGATACTATGAATTACTATAATGGCTTAGGTAGTATAGACATAAATAATGCACATGTTAATTTTAATATAAAACTAATAGAGCTTTAGAAATAAATGCTAATAACAGACCTTTTAAATTGATTGTAGACGAGGATTTTTCTATAAAAATTGCAGAGTTTAACACCCATGATTCTCTTGTAATAGAGATATATCCAAGGCATTGCTCTTAGAATACTAGACGAAGAATGTCCTTCTATGCCTATAACTTTGGGGCAAAATGCTAAAGTTAATTTTATCTATGAAAATGAGCAATATACTTTTACAAATCATTATCAAGATAAAATGAGTTTCCAAGATATAAATACGTTAGCAAAAATAGCTAATCTACCTCATAAAGAATTTGTTAAAATTTTATCTAATAATTATACGCTAGAAGAAATAAAGGAGATTGCAGATCAATATAAAGCAATAGATAAAGAGGCATTAAATTTATTTATAGGACAAAATTATAAGCTTTTTTATAGCTCTGATCAAACTGAAAATCCTTTTAAAGATCATACTCCATTTTTAAATTAGTAGACAAATCTTTGGAAGAAAGTCCAATTCTTAATCTACTGCCTGTTGACCTGAAATATCATATAGCTTCTTATTTAGAGGACGAAGTCGGTATAATAGGTAATGACAGCTAAATCCTCTATATAATTATCCTCTATCTACTACAATGCAAGCTGGCATACATATTGGCATGCAAGAAGATTTAAGCTACACGGCAAAGCTTGCCAATCACTTAATACATAAAAATGGTACGCAATGGCTTGATGTTCTAGATCAGGCATTAAATTTATACCAGCTAGGTACTCAGACTATGCAGATAGCAGGCGATATAAGAAAGCTAGTAGTAAGCACATCGCTGGTAGGCTTAAAGAAAAATTTACAAAATCTTGACTCTATAAGATTTGGTATGTAGGTATCAAGGGGAGTAAGTACTACAAATAATTTAGTAGTTGAGAGTTTGCAGGACGTAATACAAGCACGGATGGATGTCCGGTATGCAGATGAGCGTTGGCTTTAATAATGCCGGAACATATAAGGAGCTAGGAGGTAAAGCTGAAGTAGCTAGCCGAGATGTAGTGCGGACAACAGAATTATCAAAAAAATTTACTTTACTCTATTAGTGGTACGATAAATAAATTATGTACCTAAAAGAGTAACAAAATATATTAGATTTTGAATCTCAAATTGAACGAAAAGACGCCACATTAGAATTATATATAGAAAACAATTCTTTTAATATATTGGATACTTTAAATAAGATAAATTCGATTCCACATACGTCACTTAATAATATATCTTCTTCTGAAGAAAATCCATTAATTAAGGAGTTAACCGCCATTAATGGACAAAAAATCCACCTTATTTATTCTCCGATAATTAAAAAAGTTTCAGCGTATATTAGTGAAGATAATAAAATTATTGAAATAAAGAATGTGATGGAGAGTATAAACTTTACGTAGATCACCAAGGCTTAGGAGGAGTGCTTCCAACTCATGCTACAGGTTCTACTGGTACTAATGGAACAGTGGTTACTCCAGTGCCACAATATGAATCTGCATCTATTACTCCTAGAACAATGAATGCAGTAATTAATACTCCGATAACAGCAACCGTAGGAGGAACAGAGCCTATTATTAAAGAATATCAAGAACATATTCTGCAGAATAGATATTCAAATCTATATGTTACACGTTTTGCAATAAAATTTGATCCTTCAGATCCTGTAAGTTTGAACAGTCATATATTACCTCACTCAATCTCAGGATTAACCCAAATTGAACAAGATATATTTACTTATGCCTTGCATGAATTAATGCTTACAAGCCCTGCAAGTTCTATTATTGGAGTTGGACCAGGTAATTTTCCAAATAACGTAGTATTAGTAGATTTTTTTAAAAGAGACCTAGGTACTCAGCAAATACCAATAGATAATATTACTGGTTTTCCTGCTGGCATTCATACTGCATGTTTATTGAAAAAAGAAAATAATATAGTCACTTTAATTGATCCAAATAATTTCATTTTTAGTAATCTATTAGAAAACTTTGTTAAATTTCTTGGGCCATCTCTATTTCCTAACCTAATCCCACCTTTCACCATAGAAATAGAACAAAATATTCACGGTAATAAGCAAAAATTTTATAAATTTGATCCAACAATACCTGTTGGAAGAGGAACAAATAATTCAAGAGATTGCACAGATGTTGCAGTTTAAATTGCATTTAAATTAAACGAAGAACAACAAAAAGGTATTAACCCTATTGGATCGTATAAAATCTTTATCAAATCAAAAAGCAGTTAATATTTTAATACCATATGATGAGATAAATATGCGTGCATTACAAGATTCATCTGCTGCTCGTAGAGAGGAAACAATTAATTTATTAATAAAATATAAAGGGAAGATTAATCTTGCACAAAAGGGAGGTATTACGACTTTAGCAAAATTACAGAAGTTTGATAGATTGCTAACTGCAGTAGAAACATTTTGTAATCAACCGGCAATTCAACCACTGTTACAAGATCTAAATAAACTTCAAGTAGTTGTAACAAAAAGATAAATAAGGTAGTTTATTTTAAAAAGAGA